>CATWCG010000028.1:0-11817 GCA_958349165.1 uncultured Actinomyces sp.
CCCAGCATGTCCGCGTTCGGCGTGAAACCGCGCCGGGCGAGCGTCACGAACACGCGCGCCAGGAGCGACAGCTGCTCGGGTGTCGACATCGGGTGCGT
Organism: uncultured Actinomyces sp.; assembly: GCA_958349165.1. Lineage (GTDB taxonomy): Bacteria > Actinomycetota > Actinomycetes > Actinomycetales > Actinomycetaceae > Pauljensenia. The sequence continues at coordinate 99 of CATWCG010000028.1, forward strand.
GAGCAGCAGCATGACCGCGCCCGGGTGGGAGCGCAGTGTTGATGCCAGGCAGTGCGCGTAGGTGCGCATGTAGGCCAGCAGGGGCGAGGTCGGGGTGCCCTCGGTCGGCTCACTCGCCTCGGGTGCGGGCCTCGATTCCGCGTCGACGGCCGCGTCGTCCACGCGGCCCAGGAAGGCCTCGAACGTGAGGCGCCAGACCTGCTCGGCGATGCCCTCCAGGAGCGCGGCCTTGTCGGGGAAATGGCGATAAAAAGCGGCCTGGGAGACGCCGAGCCGCTTTCCCAGGGACCGCAGAGACAAAGCGGAGAGCCCCTCCTCGTCGACCAGGTCGAGCGCGCTCGACAAGATGATGTCTCGCGATAGCGCGCGCTGGCGTGACGACGGCATGGACTCTCCGCTTCGGTGGACGTTACTCCCTGTGATACCGGAACTGTATCAGTGCCAGCCCCGCGATCACCGCGAAGAAACCCCACAGGACGCCGATCCGCACCCCGACGTCGGCAAGGCTCGCGCCGTCCAGGCTCACCTCGTGAATCGCGGTGATCGCCCAGTAGGCGGGGGACAGGCGCGCGGCGTGCTGCGCCCAATCGGGGAACGAGGAGACCGTGGAGAAAGACCCGCCGATGCCGGCAGCCAGCATGCCGATGATGTTCGACAGGGACAGGGCCGCATCACGGCTGCGCGACCATAGCGCGAGCGCGACGCCGAGCGCCGACAGGACCGCCGAGAAACTGAGGAGAATCGCGGCGAGCGCGACGAGAGACCCGGTCGGCCGATACCCGAAGATGAGGGCGCCGAGCGCGAGGACAACCGCGATCTGGACGGTCTGCATGAGGAAGGCGACCAGCGCCTTGCCCGTCAGAATGGACGCGCGCGAGGTGGGGGAGGCCTCGAGGCGCTCCCACGTGCCCCACGAGCGCTCGTTGAAGAACGAGCCGATGATGTTCTGCACGGCCAGGAACGAAAAGAGGATCGCGATCGACGGAACCGCCTGCTCGGCGCCCGTCACGCCCGCGTAGCCGTCGGCCAGGAGCATCGACTTGAACGCCGGCATCATGAAGGGAATCAGGACGAGGGGAATGACCGTCAGGATGAGCGTGGGCGCCGGGTCGGTGAGCTGTAGGCGGATGTTCAGGCGGGTCATGGCTCCGATTTGCTTAAGCTGCGACATGGTCACTCTCCTTGATGATCTGCAGGTATGCGTTGTGCAGGCTCGCCTGGGTGATGCGGACGTCCGTCAGGCGCGCGCCTTGAAGGGCGGGCGATGCCAGGGCTTCGCCGATCCGCGAACCCGGGTCGGCCTCATCCCCGACGTGCCGGAGGAGCGTCCCGTCGGCATCCCACTCGTCGAACGAGGCGACGGGGCGGTCGAACTCGAGGGTGACCTCGGCGCGCCCGTGGGCGGAAATGATGTCTTCGAGGGGACCGCGCGCGACGATGCGCCCCTCGTTCAGGATCGCGACGTCGGAGCCGAGCTCTTCGAACTCGGCGAGGTAGTGCGAGGTGTAGACGACGGCCGCGCCCTCGTCGGCGAGCTGGCGTACCGCGCGCAGGATCTGGCTGCGCGCCTCCACGTCCGCGCCGACGGTCGGCTCGTCCATGAACACCAGGCGCGGGCGATGCATGATCGCCATGCCCGCGTGGAGCCTGCGCTGCTGCCCGCCCGACAGATGCGAGGCGCGCTGGCCGCGTTTCTCTGTGAGGCCGAGGAGGTCCATCACCTCGCTCGCGCGCGAGGCCGACTCACGTCGAGTGAGCCCGTTCAGTTCGCCGAAGGCCGCGAGGTTCTGGGCGACGCTCAGATCCGGGTAGATGCCGAGCTCTTGGGGCGCGTACCCGATCAAGCGCGCGGCCTCGACGGAGGAGGGGCGGTGCCCGCAGATGCTGGCGCTTCCGGAGTCGGCTTGGCGCAGCCCGCACAGAATCGTGATGAGCGTGGACTTGCCGGCCCCGTTTCGTCCGAGTAGCCCGAGGATCTGGCCGGGTTCGACGCGCAGGTCGACCCCGCGCAGGACCTCGTGAGTTCCGTAGCTCTTGCGGATCCCTCGAGCCTCCAGGGCTGGGGCGTGTGGATGTGACACGGTGAATCTCCCATCTGTTAACGCTGTTAACTTTGTGCCGCACGAAAGGTTAACAGTGTTAACTTATGAATGCAAGGCGGTCTTGTACGCAGGGGAGAAACCAGTGAATTGCTGCGTTTTTCTGACAATCTGTCGCTGCGTGGGGGAGGGAAGCAGCCCTACACTGTCCACGCAAGGCGTGAAGGAGGACTGAAAGTGCCAGGTCTGAAAACCTACGACGCGATCATGCTGCTGTCCTACGGTGGCCCGAACGGCGAGGAGGACGTCCTGCCGTTCATGCGCAACGCGACGCGCGGTCGCGGAATCCCGGACGAGCGCCTGCTCCAGGTCGCCGCGCACTACAAGCGCTTCGGCGGGGTCTCTCCCATCAACGCCTGCAACCAGCGCCTGATCGCCGACCTGTCCGCCGAGCTCGCCCGCCGCGGGCACAACATCCCCGTCGGGTGGGGAAACCGCAACTGGCACCCCTTCGTCGCCGAAGGCCTCGACGAACTCGTGGGGGCCGGTGCCCGACGCATCCTCGTCCTGCCCACCTCCGCCTACGCCTCGTACTCGGGGTGTCGCCAGTACCGCGAAGACCTCGCCGAGGCGGCGGCGGCCCTGCGCGAGAAGTGGGGTGCCATCGCGCTAGGCGCCGAAGACAGCGCCGACAATCCCGACGCCGACATCATCGTGGACAAGGTCCGCCCCTACTACTCGACCCCCGGCATGGCGAGCGCGCAGATCGCGTCCGTCCGGCGCGCCTGGGAGGCCCTCGCCGCGCGCGGCGTCGATCCCTCCGGGATCCGCCTGATCTTCGTCACCCACTCCATCCCCGTGAGCATGGAAGCGGGATCCTCGCCCTTCCCCTTCCGTCCCTCGATCGACGAGGCCGTGGCTGCCTCGGGCGATCATGGTGAGCGGCAGGGGAGCGGGGCCTCGTCGCCGGCGGGGACGCCCGCAACCGAAATCAGCTACGTCGCCCAGCATCACGCCCTCATTGGCGCGATCATGCCCGAGCTTCGGCGCGTCCTCGGGCGCGCGGACCTGGGCTACGACCTCGTGTTTTGCTCGCGTTCCGGGCCCCCGCAGGCGCGCTGGCTCGAGCCCGATATCAACGATTTCCTCGAGGAGATCGCCGACGCCGCGTCTGACGCGACAGCGCCGGGGGCTGCGGAGGCGAGGCCGCTCAGCGGCGTCGTTGTCGTCCCCATCGGGTTCATCTGCGACCACATGGAGGTCGTCTACGACCTCGACACCGAGGCGAAGGAAACCGCCGCGCGCCTGGGGATACCCTACGAGCGTGCAGACACCGTCGCGACGGATCCGGCCTTCGTGTCCTCTCTGGTCGACGTGCTCGAAGAGCGCGCAGCCCAGGCGCGAGGCGAGAACCCCGCGCGCGTCACCGTGACGGGCACTGGCCCCTTCCACACCGTCTGCCCGAGCGACTGCTGCCTCTCACCGGCGCGCCCCGGACACGCCTCGTCCGCTGGCGCCAGCACCCACCCCGGCACCGCCCCTCATTCTTCCGGCGCGCCCGCCCGAGCCGCCGGTCACCCAGCCACAACCCAGGAGGACTCCATGTCTACCCCGCATCCCCACGCCGTCGTGCCGCCCGAGCAGAACCCGGAAAACCCGGGACATCCCGCAGGAGTGCCGGACCGCGTCGGTGAGCACGCCGCGCGCCACCAGGCCCGCCACGCGGGCACCGAGGCGACGCCCCACTCGCACGCCGCCCGCGCCCGCGTCACCGACCCGCGCGACGCGACCGACATTGACTTCGACGAGGTCAACAACAAGCAGCACTACGCCCTCTACTCCGTGTTCGCGCTCGGTGAGTCCCTGCCCGCCGACGATGGCGAGCGCGGCCGCATCGTCGCCGAATCCCTGGACTACGTGAAGGGCGCGGGCGCGGAAATCCGCGGCTTCTACGACGTGTCCGGCTTCCGCGCCGAGGCGGACCTGATGATCTGGTGGCTCGACGACGACCCGCAGGTCCTCCAGGACGCCTACCACCGCCTGCGCGCGAGCGCGCTCGGCAAGTTCCTGGACCCGGTGTGGTCGTGCATGGGCCTGCACACCCCCGCCGAGTTCAACAAGCACCACATTCCCGCCTGTTTCGGCGGCGTCGCGCCCCGCGACTGGGCGATGGTCTACCCCTTCGTGCGCTCCTACGACTGGTACCTGAAGGCCCCTGAAGAGCGCTCCCGCATCATGGCCGAACACGGCCGCAACGGCTTCGCGCAGTACCCGGACGTCAAGGGCTCGACCCTGTCCGCCTTCGGCTTCTCCGACTACGAGTGGGTGCTCGCGTTCGAAGCCGACACCCTCGACCGCCTCGAGGGCGTCATGCACGCCCAGCGCTACACCGAGGCGCGCCTCTACGTGCGCGAGGACACCCCGTTCTTCACGGGTCCGCGCGTGAGCCTCGGCGAGTGGGCGGAGCGCCAGCCCCGCGCATAAGGCCCCCTGATCTGCGAGCCAGCCCCGGCCTCGTCCCTGACAAGAAGGAACGAGGCCGGGGCTGCGTGTGTCGCGCTCACGCCGCGTGTCAGGCGTCTCCTACCTGCCGGGGAATAGGAGCGGCAGGTTGTGTTCAACCTGGTGGGCGACGGACGTGCTCGAGTGTGCCTCCCCGTCGTCGATCCACAGCTGTAGGCTGGAATCCGTCATGAGCTCGGGGTAATCCTCGTGGAGCTCGTCAAGCTGCGGGGTCATGTCCCACAGTGCCGGGTCTTCGGAGCCGACCGAAGCCAGGATACGGAAATCTCCCGGCCCGTAGCCCTCGCGCAGCGCCCCCGCGGTGACGAGCTCGGCGAGCCGCGCCTCGTCGGCGTCTTCCTCGCGCCCAATCCAGGACTCGCCCGCCATCGGCATGTACCCGTAGAAGTACTGGGGGCGCAGCGCGAACACGTCCCAGGTGGTCGTCGCACCCATCGAGAAGCCGCCGAACGCGCGGTGCCTGCGCGAGGCTCGAAGCGAGGCGTCAGACATGTCACCGTGCGCGAAGGTTGTGTAGCGTGTTTCAACCGCGTTCATGAGCGTGTCGATCTCGGTCGTCGCGAAGAAGCGATTGAGGGCGTAGTCGTCCTCGTAGTCGTCGGTCGCGAACGACCTGTCCGGGTAGTAGGTCGCAAACACGACGATCGTGGGCGCCGCCTCGCCCGACGTCTCCAGCTCGTCGACGACCGGAGCGACCCCGTCGGCCAGGCCCGCCGCGTTGCCCCACCATCCGTGCGTCAGGTAGAGGACGTTCGCGGGCGTGCCCGGCGAGTAGGAGGCGGGCACGTAGATGAAGGCCTGCTTGCTGTAGGTCTGTCCCTCGTAGCGCTGCTCGTAGGTGAGGGTGTCGATCGTGCCGTGCAGGGACGAGGCCGTGTCGAGTAGGGCAGCGACGGCCTCGGACATGGGGTCCTCGTCCTCGTCGTAGGCGATGGGGGAGGGATCCCGCTGTTCGTGTGCCGAGGGAAGGGTGAGTGCCGCGAGGCCTGCGAGGCCGAGCATGGAGGCCGCGACCGCGAGCGAGGCGACGATGGTTGTCATTCGCCTGGATGTTCGCCTGATGAACCTCGTGTTCATTGGCCGCCCCTCGCCTGCATTCCAGATGCCCTCATGAGTCCCACTCTATGCCCGACCGGGCAGCGGGTACTAATCGGTGTGGTCCTTCCCGCGCGGAGTTTTCCCTCCAATTCCGCATGCAATTCCCCCGCCGATCTTTCAGGATTTGAATTGTGATCGTTGAAATTCCGGGGTTTGTGGGGGAGCGACATTTGTGGGGAACTATAGCGTGTGGTCGGCGTGTGACCTGTCAGTCGCCGGGGGTCGTGCGCTCGCGGGGTGGCATACCCTGGAGGCATGACCCCTGAGATCATGGATCCGCGCTTCCAGAAAATCGCCGAGGAGATTGCCGCAGACCCGGCCAACGCCTCGTACACGAAGCGAGGCGTGGAACCGCTGTTCTACGCGGGGCCTCAGTGTCGCATCATGATCGTCGGCCAGGCGCCCGGGCGAGTCGCAGAAGAGACCGGCATCGTGTGGAACGACCGCAGCGGCGACCGGCTGCGCGACTGGATGGGTGTCGACCGCGATACGTTCTACCACTCGGGCAAGCTCGCGATCGTCCCCATGGACTTCTACTTCCCGGGCACCGGAAAGAGTGGGGACCTGGCGCCGCGCAAGGACTTCGCCGACACGTGGCACCCGCGCCTGCTTGAGCTCATGCCGCACCTGGATATGACGATCCTCGTCGGTGCGTACGCCACCAGGCGCTACCTCGGTCTGAAGTCCTCGGCCTCCCTCACGGACGTCGTGCGCGACTACAAACGCTATCTGCCCGCGTATTTCCCGCTGGTCCACCCTTCGCCGCGCAACCAGATCTGGATGAAGAAGAACCCCTGGTTCGCCTCCGACGTGCTGCCCGACCTCAAGGACCGGGTCGCAGCTCTCATGGCCTGAGTGTTATACGTGAGAATCTGCGTATCAACGTACGTCGGTATTCGCGTACATTGCGTGCCCGTGGATTGACGAGGCCGGGGCCGGGCTGAGTGGTGCACACTAGAGTGCATGGACGATCTGCGCATTCCCGCTGGGCCCGGCTGCCCGCACGGCCTCGTCGTGCCCGCGCGGGAGCTGGTCGAGCGCTTTTCGCACGCCTCGGGTCCCGGAGGCCAGGGCGTCAACACGGCGGATTCGCGGGTTCAGCTGAGCCTCGATCTGGGCGCGACGAGCGCGTTGAACGATCGTCAGCGCGAGCGCGCCCTGCGAGAGTTGGGCGATCGCTTGACCGGTAGCGTCCTGACCGTCACCGCCTCGGAGAATCGCTCCCAGCGACGCAACCGCGCCGCCGCGCGTGAACGCCTCGCGCACGTCCTGCGTTCAGCGCTCACCCCGCCCACGCCTCGTCGCGCCACGAAGCCGACGCGCGCGTCCAAGCTGCGCCGCCTCGCCGACAAGAAGAGGCGCGCCGAGGTCAAGGCGCGCAGGCGCCGCCCCGACGCGGAGTGAGCCCTTCGGACGAGGTCGTGGCCCGCTACGCCCATGCGCTCCCGTCGGTGCGCCAGCCGATGAACACCCAGGTGACGGGCAAACGATAGTCGAGGACCCAGTGCCCCTCTGTCACTTCTGTGGGATCAGTGGGAGCCTCACGCACGACATGCTGTGCCACGTACGCGTCGAACAGTCGCTGCTCGCGTGCGGTGAACGGCTCGGGGCCGGCCAGGCGACGAAGGTCCGAGCGGGCCTCGACGAAGGAAGAAAAACGCATCGGCCGGAAGGTCTGGGTCCTCGCGCCTACCGGGGTCCGGCCCATGGCAGCCAGTGCGCGGGTCACGTCGCGGACGATGCGCGGTGGACGCGCAGTGCGCCCGAGGTGGGTAAGCAGGCGCGGGTCGCGAGAGGGGAGCAGGCTGTCGGGCACGACGACCGCCGCACGCGAGCGCGCAGCCGCGTCGAGCTTGTGCACGCAAGCGGGCACATCCCCGCTCATGAGGGAGCGTGACGCGAAGGCGACATCCACGCTGTGCTTACCCAGGCCCGCATGCTCCCAGTCGTCCTCCCAGGCGAGCAAGTGGGAGGTGATCGACAGGTTCTCCGCGGCCGCGCGCTCGTCGAGGATCGCCAGCATGGCCTCGGCGAAGTCGCAGCCGTGGACGCGGTGCCCGGCGCGGGCCAGGGGGACGGCGAGCGTGCCCGTCGCGCAGCCCATGTCGAGGACCTCCTCGCCCGCTTCGAGCGCGAGCAGATCGAGGAGCCATTGCTCGTAGTCGCTGGTCGCGTCTCTCGTGAACGTCGTGGCCCGCTTGTTCCAATAGGCCTGCGAGTCGCGGTTGAGTGAGTCCGTCTGTTCGTTGTGCGTGGTCGGCATCGCTCGATGCCCTCGCTTTCGTGTCGGAAAGCCCGGCGGCGTCGCCTGGCTATGGTCAGGATAATCCTTTTGCTTGAGCGGGAAAAGATACTCACGGGGTTACGGAAACCGTTCGAGGTGCCGCGTGGAATAATGGCCCAATGACTTTTTCTGCCCCGCTGCCAAACTTCTCCAGTGACTACCAGGAAGGCGCGCACGCCCGGGTGCTCGACGCCCTCGTCGCCACCAACATGGAACAGTCCTCTGGCTACGGCACCGACGAGCACTGCGAGCGCGCCCGCGACCTCATTCGCGAGGCCTGTCAGGCCCCCGACGCCGACGTGTACTTCCTGGTCGGTGGCACGCAGACGAACGCGACCATCATCGACGCGATCCTTCTGCCCTGGCAGGGTGTCATCGCGCCGCACACCGGCCACATCAACATGCACGAGGCCGGCATCGTCGAGCGCGGCGGCCACAAGATCCTCGACACCCCGGCCGTTGACGGCAAGATCAACGCCGCCGACGTCGAACGCATCTGTGCAGCGTGGGAGGGCGATGGTGCGCGTGACCACATGATCGCCCCCGCCCTCGTCTATATTTCGCAGCCCACCGAGTATGGCACCCTCTACTCCCTGCAGGAGCTTGAGGAACTCTCCGCAGTATGTCGCGAGCGCGACCTGAAGCTCTTCGTCGACGGCGCGCGCCTCGCCTACGCGCTGGCCTCGCCCGCGAACGACGTGACGCTGGCCGACCTAGCGCGCCTGACCGACGTCTTCTACATCGGTGGCACCAAGTGCGGCTCCCTTTTCGGCGAGGCCGTGGTGATCCCCGAGCGCGGATCGATCCGCCAGTTCGTCACCCAGATGAAGCAGCACGGCGCACTCCTGGCGAAGGGACGTCTCCTGGGCGTGCAGTTCGAGGCGCTCTTCGAGGACGGTCTCTACCTGGTGATCGGCGAGCCCGCCGTCAAGGCGACCGCCCGCATCCGCGAGGCCCTCAAGCGCGCAGGCTACGTTGTCACCATGGACTCGCCGACCAACCTGACCTTCGTGGCTCTCGACCAGGCCGGGCACGAGCGCCTGTCTGACAAGGTGCGTTACAGCATCTGGGAGACCCTCCCCGATGGCCGCTACCTCGCGCGCATCGGCACCTCCTGGGCCACGCCCGAGGAGGACGTGGTGGCCTTCGAGGAGGCCCTGGCCCGGTAGGGACGGTGCTTCGGTGTTCTCTGGGTGGAGTGAGCCACCAAAGCATCATTATGCTGTCAGTCTGATAGTATATGGCTATTGGTTTGCTGTTTTGGAGGTGTTGCATGGCAACCGCTATGGTGACCGTTCGGCTCGATGCTGAGGACAAGGCTGCGATGGAGCGTGCCTGTAAAGAGATGGGGCTCTCCATGAATGCCGCTTTCACGATCTTCGCGAAGAAGGTGGCGCGGGAGCAGCGGATTCCCTTCGTTCTGGAGGTTGATGGCTTTTACTCGCGCGCCAACCTTGCTCACCTTGACCGCGGTATCGCGGAGCTGGAGGCCGGTCGCGGCATATCGCGAGAGTTGATCGAGGATGCGTGACCTCGTCTGGGCCTCTGAGGCCTGGGAGGATTACCTGTGGTGGCAAGCCCAGGATCGAAAGACCCTCAAACGCATTAATGCACTGCTGCGTGATATCGCCAGGAACGGGCAAGATGCTGGAATTGGTAAGGTTGAACCATTGAGGGGGCGCTATTCGGGGTGGTGGTCGCGTCGTATTGATGTGGCGAATCGTCTTGTCTATCGCGTGCGTGATGATCGAGTTGAGATCATTTCGTGTCGCACGCACTACGGGGATCATTAATGAGCAATCCCGGAGTCGTCCGGTGGGCGGGCCGGGTGGATCGGGGAACGAGGCCGGGCTAGCCTGGCTGCATGACACTCAACGCAGAGATGAACGACTTTTCCGCCCTGACCGCCTCGCGCCGCTCGACGCGCGCTTTTACGGACCGGGAGGTCCCCGCCGAGATGCTCGATGCGATCCTCGCCGATGCGACGACGGCGCCGTCCTGGTCTAACACGCGAGCCTTCCGCGTCGCCTTGGCCACGGGTGAGCGCGCCGCTCGCCTGCGCGAGCATTACGGCCGACTTTTCGACGAGGAGATCGAGGCCCACGCCCGTAAGGCAGAGGATCCCACCGTTGAAATCCCCGTTCCCGACGGCGACTTCCCGGTGCGCAAGCGCTACCCGGACGAGGTGCGCCCCGCCCAGATCGAGGTCGCAAAGCTCCTCTACGGCATCCACGGTATCGAGCGCTCTGACATCGAGGGCCGCAACCGCGTGAACCGCCGCAACGTGACGGCCTTCGACGCGCCCGTCATGGGCTTCGTCTTCGTCCATGAGGGGATGCTCCCGTGGAGCGCCATGGACGCCGGCCTTATGCTTCAGACCCTGTTCCTGTCCGCGAAGTCGCGCGGCGTTGACTCGTGCCCGATCGGCTTCCTTGCCATCTGGCGCGAGCCCGTCGAAGCCGAGTTCGAGATTCCCGAGGGCTACCAGTTGATTACCGGTTTCGCGCTCGGTTATGCGGATCCCGAGGCGCCGATCAACGCGATGCAGGCGCCGCGCCCGCCGATCCAGCTCCTCGAAGGCAAGTGACGCTACGAGCGATACGCCTCTCGGCGGTGTGCGACGCGCACGACCGTCACAACGAGGACGTCGTCTTCGGCGGAGTAGATGATCCGGTAGTCGCCGACACGGATGCGCCACGCGTTCTCCGTGCTCGCGAGCTTCTTGACCCCGTCGGGGCGGGGAGAACTGGCGAGTGATTCAATGGCGTCCAGTAGGCGGGTTCGCGCCGGGCGGTCCAGCTTGCGTACCTGGCGCGCTGCCGCTGAGGTGAATTCGATGCGGTACATCGCTAGTCGTTGAGTTCAGCGCGCAGGTCGGACAGGCTCACGCGCTGCCCGTCGTCGTTGCGCACCGCCTCCCGGAAGGCCGCGAGATCGCGCGCATCCTCGAGTTCTTCCAGGGCCAACAAGTCGTCGACGCCAATCACGATCGCAGTGAGGCGACCGTTTTTCGTCACTCCGATTCGTTCGCCGCCGTAGGAGGCTCGCCCGAGGACGTCGGAGAGGTTTGCGCGGAGCTCCCGAGTCGATAGGGTCGTGGCAAGTGTGTTCATAGTGTCAGTTTAGTACCTTGTGTACACATCTGTGTCTGGATGAACATTCCCGAGTGTGAAGGGGGTCAGATGAACGTGTCGTGCTCCCAGTCGAACGTCTACCGTGGAATGAGGCCTCGGCCTTTGCCTTCGTCTACACGCTCGTTATTTTTGCGCTCATCGACAACACTGCTCTCTCCTTGTTCTATTCGACGGCACGCCGCTTCTCGGGCGGCTCGACGTCATGGATGCGCAGGATGATGCGGCTGCCTATGCCCGCGCCGAGCTGCCGGTTGACGAGACCCTGGTGGAAGAAGCTCTCGGGGGCGGGCAGGCGACCACCTAGTTATCGCCAGTCTCGAGGCTCATCCGTGATGCGTCATGGGTGGGTCTCTCTGTCTGTGAGGGGGCTTTGACGCCCGTGGATCGGGGCAGGAAGGTTCCTGTAACCTCGAGTGAGACCAAGATCTCAAAGCGACGTTTTCGTGGGATTGGGTTGAGTGTTAGGTATTTGGTCCCGTTTGTACAAGCTCAAGTAAGGCTATCCTTAATCGTTTATAAGTAATTCTGCATAGAATGGCGGCAGGCGCTGTCAAACCAGCGCTTGCCGAGGAACTAGGTCGTCCCTCGGTGCATGTTTGCGATCGGAAGGACCGCCATGTCAAAAAAGTACCTCTCTGTTG
>CATWCG010000029.1:0-11650 GCA_958349165.1 uncultured Actinomyces sp.
AATGACGGGTGCGGGCCCGGTGAGCGCTCTGGCCCTCTCCTTCACATGCACGACGGGCCCGAGGAGCAGTCCTCGGACCCGTGTGTGAGCGCGGTGTCGCGCTTCGATTATTCGGCTGTGGAGCAAACCCCGGAGCCGCCCGATGAACCGGAGGGGGATGTGCCGGGCGACTGTGAGGCGGGTGCGTGAGCGATGACCACCTGCGCGATGGCGCTAGGGCCGTCGTGGCTGATGGAGACGAAGACGCGCCAGGTGGAGGCCGCCCCCAGCGATTCCTCGCACGCGGCCTTGACGTGGCCGTGCAGGGCGATCGCAGGGCGATTCCACTGGTCGTGGATGACCTCGATCTCGCGCCAGTCCACGTCGTCGGTGCTGATGAGGGGAGGGCGGCCATAGAGGGCGGAAGACCACGCCTTGACGAAGGCCTCCTTCGCGGCCCACAGGCCGCCCGCGTGACGGGCCACGGCCTCATCGAAGCGGGCGGAACCGGGCTGCGCGCCTGAGGTCGCGGCGGCGCGGGCGCGGACCCGGCGGGCCTCCCGGGGCGTCAGCACGCCCGCTAGGAAGGCCGAGCCCGGCTCCCTCACCTGAGCGCCAAACTCAGGGAGGGACACCAGGTCAACGCCGAGTCCGCGCATCGCTCACTTGCCTTCCGGCAGGTGGTAGAAGCCGTCCTCGCCGAGGCGCGCGTTCGGATCCAGCAGGATCGCGGCCTCGACCTCGTGCGCGTCACCCGCGACGCCGGCGGCCGGGTCGTCGGGCAGGCGGCGGCCCTCCACCGAGGTGAACAGCGGGGCGTGGCCCAGCATGCCCATCTCGATGTGACGCTGGCCGTTGCGCAGGCGACGGTCGGAGGCGGCGCGCCAGGCGTGAAGCGCCTCGCGTCCGGCCTCGCGCTCCACGACGGCCTCGAAGGCCGCCGGGTTGACCAGGGCCAGGAAGCCGGAGACGTGACCGAAGCCGAGCGAGGTCGCGAACGCCGCGCGCACCGGCCCACGCGAGTTCAGGTTCAGCGGGGAACGCAGCCACACGAGCGGGCTGTACTGCTCCATCGCGTCGTCGACGCAATCCAGCGCGACGTTTGCGGGGATCAGGCCCGTGCGGAACACATCGATGATGCCGCCGACCTGGAACACGCAGGCGCCACCCTTCGCGTGACCCGTCAGGGTCTTCTGCGAGATGACGAGCAGCGGGTTACCGGGGGTGCGGCCCAGCGCCTTGCCGACGCGGGTGTGCAGGTCCGACTCGTTGGGGTCGTTGGCGTTCGTGGACGTGTCGTGCTTGGACACGAAGGCCACGTCGTCGATACCCACGCCGAGCTCACCGAGGTTACGGGCGATAGCCGAGTCGGCTCCGCCGCGCGCCACAGCGAGGGCACCCAGGCCGGGGGCCGGGATCGAGGTGTGCGCGCCGTCGCTGAAGGTCTGCGCGTGCGCGACGACCGCCAGGACCGGCAGGCCCATCTCGAGGGCCACCGAGCCGCGGGTCAGCAGCACGGTGCCGCCGCCCTGCGCCTCGACGAAGCCGCCGCGGCGACGGTCGTTGGCGCGCGAGACGAAGCGTGAGGAGATGCCGCGGGCGAGCAGCTCATTCGAGTTCGCCGTCGCGTTCATCGCGCCGAAGCCCACGATGGACTCGACCTGAATATCGTCGATGGCGCCGGCCACGACGAAGTCGGCCTTTCCGGCCTTGATCTTGTCGAGGCCTTCCTCGATGGACACCGCGGCGGTCGCGCAGGCGCCGACCGGGTTGATCATCGAGCCGTAGCCGCCCACGTAGGACTGCATCGTGTGGGCCGCGACCACGTTGGGCAGGGTCTCCTGCAGGATGTCCTGCGGGTAATCCTCACCCAGGAAGCGGTCGACGAACAGCTTGTGCATCGAGCGCATGCCGCCGAAGCCGGTGCCCTGCGTGGAGGCCACGGTCGCCGGGTGGACGACGCGCAGCAGCTCGGCGGGGCTGAAGCCGGCGGACACGAAGGCGTCCACGGCCGAGACCAGGTTCCACACGGCGATCGGGTCGATGGAGTCCAGCATCGAGGCCGGGATGCCCCAGCGAGCCGGATCGAAGTCCGTGGGGAACAGGCCGCCGATGCGGCGGTTGAGGGTCGCGCGGCGAGGCACGCGCACCTGAGCGCCGGACTTGCGGGTCACCTGCCACTCACCGAACGCGGTCTGCTCGACCACCGTGAACTGCGGGTCGGCCTCCGCGTAGGAGCGGGCCTCGGCCTCGTCCTCGACCGTGAACGTGATGTCGCGGTCCAGGAAGACCATCGCCGACTCGGGCGTGTAGCCGTCGTGCAGCGGGCCGTCGTCGTGGAAGAAACGCACGCCGGAGCGGGCCACGACCTCGTCGCGGTAGCGTTCGAAGATCTCCGACTCGGGGACCAGCTGGTCGTCCTTGTCGTACCAGCCACCCACCGGGGTGTCCGACCAGGTCAGCAGGCCGGTCATCCACGCCAGCTCGAGCACGCCCGCGGGGGTCAGCTCGACGCTGCCGTCGGTGTGGATGCCGAGCTCGGCCTGGACGCGGGTACGAGCGCTGCCCCACGGGCCGACCTCGCCGTGACCGACGATGACGACCGTGTCGGCCAGCGACGCGGTGGTGTGACCCCACTGCGAGGGCTCGACGTGGGGGACGGCGACCTGGGAGGGCGAGGGCAGCGCGGAGACGGTCGCGACCGGCTCGGCGGCGTCGGCCTCGGGGGCTGCGACCTCGACCTGGGCGCGCAGGGCACGCAGGTCGATGGAGGAGTCCAGGCCACCGGTCAGGTCGGCGTCCACCGGGGCGGTGGTTGCCTGCGCGCGAACCTCGGGGCTCGACAGCTTGAGCAGCTGCTCGGCCATCTCCTCGGTCGACCAGGTGCGAACGCCCGCGGCCTCGACGGCGGCGACCATCGGGTCGTTGCCGCCCATCAGGCCGGTGCCGCGCACCCAACCGATACGCGGGTGAGCGATCGAGACGCGCGAACCCCAGATCGGCTCGGCGGCCCAGCGGGTCGCGATCGCGTCGAAGGAGGCCTTGGCCTCGGCGTACGCGCCGTCCCCGCCGAAGATGCCGCGGTTGGGCGAACCGGGCAGGACGACGTGCAGGCGGTGGTCGGCGTGCGTGTCGGAGCCGATCGCGCACAGGCCGGCGATGGAACGCTCGACGCTCCACAGCAGGAGGCGCATCTGGTTCTCCGAGGCGGGGCCGGCGTCGGCCATCGTGCCGGAGACGCGCGGGGCCGCGAAGGGGTAGAACAGCGTCGGGACCAGGGCTTCCTTGGTCACCTTGACGTCGGCGCCCACGGACTTGGTCTGCTCGGTGCCGATCCACTCCACGAGCGCGTCCACGTCGCGGTAGGAGGCCAGGTTCGCGGGAACCAGCCACAGCTTCGCTCCGCCTGCGGCGTGCGTGCGGTAGAGCTCCTTGGCGAAGGCCAAGCGAGAGGCGGAGATCGAGGAGGAGGTCGCGATGACGGTTGCGCCACCGGCGAGCAGGCCGCCCACGACCGCGCCGCCGATGGAGGCGGGGGTCATGCCGGTCACCACCGCGACGTCACCGGCGTAGGGCAGCTCCTCAGAGGAAGACACAGCGTCGGCCGCGATCTGGTCGAGGCGAGCGGCGCGATCGGCGTCGCCCTCGGCGCGCAGGCGGTTCGCCCAGTACGAGGCCTGCTCGGCCACCGCGCGGCCGGTTCCCACGAAGGACGCGCCCTCGGCGAGGGTGCCTTCGGCCACGAAGCGGGCGACGTCCTCACGGGCGGAGGCCCAGCGGTCGTCCAGCAGGACGGCGCGCGCGGCATCGAAGCGAGGCTCGACCAGGTCGACCCAGCCCGATCCCAGCTCGGCGGCGACCGCATCGATGACGCGTGCGTCGTCGGAGGAGTCCTCGCCCGTGGGGGCGGGGGCGTTCAGGCCCAGTTCGGACAGGATCGTGCGGGCGGTCTTGGCCAGGACGCCGTCCTCACCCGTCACGGACGCGGCGTAGGCGTCCAGCGCGGCGGAGTCGACCACGCCGCCGCCAGCGGAACCGCCGGCGCTCGGCAGGGACACGGCGATGCCTTCGCGGGCCGCGACGGCCGCCACGGCCGCGTCGATGAGGGCATCGACGCCGGCGGCGTTCGTCGGGGCGTCCAGCGGCAGGGTCGCCAGGTCGCCGTCGCGGGTCGAAGCGCCCTCACGGGTGCCCAGGACGATCTCGGCGGTCACGTGCTGGGCCCAGCCGGCGCCCAGCTGCCACGTGCCCGTGACACGCTCGGAGATGCGGCCAGCCTTGACTCCGGCGGCGCCGAACAGCTTGCGCGTGCGCTCCTTGACGGCCTCGGCCAGAACCGGGCCGAAGGGCTTGTAGCCCTTAGCGGCCTTGTCGACCGTGGCGGACAGCGTGGCCACGTCGGCCTCGCCGGCGCCGTCGATGGAGTTCAGGCCCAGCTCGGAGGACATGTCCATGAGCAGCTGGTTGCGACGTGAGGACACGCCGTTGGTCAGCGACTCGGTCGTGTCGCTGGCGCCGACCTCGTCGAGGCGGATCTTCGCGGACAGGGCCAGCAGGGCGCGAATCGCGGAGGACGCCGTGAAGGGCAGGTCCGCGACGTCGGCGCCGGAGGGCCCGCCGGTGGGCGCTGCGGGGGCCGGAGCCGGGGCAGCCTCCGCGGCGGGAGCCGGAGCAGCGGGCGCGGCCTCGGGTGCCGGATCGGTAGCCGGGGCGATCTCCTCCTCATCCTCGTCCTCGATCACGGCGACGTCGGTCGCGTAGACGCGGGACTCGTCGCGCTGGACGTTGAAGACCTCGACACGCGAGAGCGCGAAGTCGGGGGCCAGCAGAGTGCGCGAGGCCAGGTTGGCCAGGGTCGGGGCAGCGCCGAGACCCACCTCGATGACCTGATCCACGTCCAGGCCGGCAACGCCGGGGGCGGCCTCTTCGGTCGAGAGCAGCACGCGCTGCGTCTCGATCCAGCGCACCGGGGAGGCGAACTGCCAGCACAGCAGCTCGATGAGCAGCGTGCGGGTCAAGGCACCCGGGTTGGCCAGGGCCGCGTCCCACGCGCCGGGAGCCTCGAGCAGCTCGCGCACCGTCTCCGAGGGGACCACGTCGAGGATGGACTGGGCGAACTCGCGCGTGAGCTCGAAGGGACGCGCCACCAGGTTGGGGATGTAGCGGCCCGCGAGCTTCGCGGGATCGATTTCGGCCGGGATGCGCTCGTCGAGCTTCGTGCGGAAGTCCGCCACACCGCTTCGCAGGACGGTGGAGTGGAAGGGCACGTCGATGCCGGGAACGTACATGAAGGGGCGCTTGCCGCCGCGCTCGGCGGCGCGCTTGGATGCGTCCTCCTCGAGGGCCTTCAGGCCCGCGACCGTGCCGGCGACCGCGTACTGCTGGTCAGCCAGGTTGAAGTTGACGATCTGGAGGAACTCGCCGGCCGCCTCGGCAACCGAGGCCACGTAGTCAACCACGTGAGCGTCGTCCACGCCGAACTGGTTGGGACGCAGGGCGCCCATACGGTAGTTCGAACGGCCCTTCTCGTCGCGGGGCACGAGCGAGTGCATCGTAGAGCCGCGCTGGAAGACCAGGTCGAGGACCGTCTCGAGCGGGAAGACCTCGGCGTAGGCGGCCAGCGCGTCGTACTCGCCCAGCGAGTGACCGGCGAAGGCCGCGCCGGGGACCAGAACGCCCTCTTCACGCAGGCGAGCCGTCTGGCCGATCGCCAGCGTCGCGAGCGCGACCTGTGTGAACTGGGTGAGGTTCAGGACGCCCTCGGGGTGGCGGTAGGTCACGCCACGCGCCACGATCTCGGTCGGGTTATCGCGCACAATCGCCAGGATGGAGAAGCCCATCGCCGAGCGCGTGTGCGCGTCCGCGCGGCGCCAGACCTCGTCCACAGCCTTGGACTTGGTGCGCTCGTCCAGGCCCATGCCGGCGCTCTGGATGCCCTGGCCGGGGTAGACGTAGGCAACCTTCGGGGCGAAGGTGTAGGCCGACGCGCGAGACACGACCTGCTTGTCGATGCGGCAGGTGACCTCGAGGGACAGGCCGCCGCCGACGACGCGACCCACGCGCTCGACGGTGATCTCAACCTCGTCGTTCAGGTCGACGGTGCCGTACATGTAGTACGTCCAGCCCGCGATCTGCGCGCCGCCCTGATCGGCGACGACGGCCTCGGCCGCGTGCTGAGCAGTGGCCGACAGCCACATGCCGTGCACGAGCGGGGCGTCCATGCCGGCGACCTTGGCGGCCGCGTAGGACGTGTGGATCGGGTTGTAGTCGCCCGACACGATCGCGAAGGGCGTCATGTCGTCGGGGGCCTTGACGCTCACGCGGCGCAGCACCGAGCGGGGCGTGTCCACGACCTCGACGTGCGCGCCGCCGAAGGGAGCGGCCTCGGAGGGGGCGCGGTTGCCGGAGGCGCGGCCGCGGATCGCGAAGCGCTCCTGCGTGGAGCCGACGTGCTCGCCGTTGGCCTTCAGGTCCAGGGCGACGGTCAC
The DNA here is from genome assembly GCA_958349165.1 of uncultured Actinomyces sp. Lineage (GTDB taxonomy): Bacteria > Actinomycetota > Actinomycetes > Actinomycetales > Actinomycetaceae > Pauljensenia. The sequence continues at coordinate 6,468 of CATWCG010000029.1, forward strand.
GATGCGCCCGGAGGAGGACTCGTCGACGGCGGCCACGTGGCTGGTCACGTCGATCGTGGTGATGCCGCGCGCGAGCATCTGCTCGGGCGTGTACTCCAGGGTGATCGAGTGGTCGAGGTGGACGGCGTTGAGCAGGCCCTCAATGACCGGGTAGTCGTTGTGGATGGCCGAACCCAGGGCCGCGTAGATCGCGGGCCAGGCGGGGCCGAGCAGGGCGTCGGGCGCCCAGGCGGCCAGCTCGTAGTCGGCGGGCAGGGCAGCGCCCGTGGCCTCGGCGTGGTCGAAGCCCAGGGTGGGGGCCAGCGTGAAGGAGTAGTGGGCCTCGCCGAAGACGGACTTGGTCGAGGGCACCATGACGGGCAGCGCGTCCACGGTGTCACCGGCAACGGACACGGAGGTCACGCCGGCGGTGGCCGCGAGCATCGCGTACATGTGGTGGGGCAGCTTGGCCTCGTCGATGACGGGGACCGCGCCGTCTTCGCCGGACAGAACCAGCGGGAAGACCAGCTCGCGCACCGCGTGCTTCTCGGCGCCGCGCGGGTCGTTATCCCACGCCGTGTCCAGGTGGATGACCATGTCCACGCCGGTGTCGGTCGGGTTCAGGGAGACGCGCTCCTCATCGAGGATGGAGGCCGGGTTGGTCATGAGGTGACCGGTCCACGAGATGAAGGGGACCTTACGCAGCCATTCCTCGCGGGTCGCGGCGGGCTTGCCGTTGCCCAGGCGAGAGGCGACGGGCGTCGCGACGGCGCCGGAGTCAGCCAGGCGCTGCGCGGCGGCGGCCTCGAAGCGGCCCAGCAGGGAGGCGACGGGCTCGTCGACGCGGTCGATGCCGGCAACGGACACCGGGCCGGGGATGATACGGACCTGGTCGGCGCTGTAGCGCTCGTCTTGGGCCTGCCACAGGCAGTCCTGGCCCCACCAGCGGATCAGGTCGTCGTCCAGGATCGGGACGAAGGGCATCGGCTTGGGGTAGGAGCGGCACAGTGCCGGGAACCACGCGGCGTCGATGGGGGTGACGTGGGTGGTCGCGGCGTTCGGGTAGGCGGCCAGCAGACGGTCGGCGGCGGCGTGTGCGTCGGCGACGTCTTCGACGGTCGGGAAGAGGGTCTCGACCTCGCCGTGATCCACGGGGGCCAGGCGCGCCTCGACGCGCTGGAGGAGGTCGTGGTAGCGGATCTGCCACGTGGGGTCGACCCACGGGTAGGACAGGTCGGCGAAGCGACGCACCCAGGCCTCGTAGGTCATTTCTTCGAGGTCGCCGAAGTAGGGCTTAGCCGTGTGGGAGAGGATCTCGACGATCTCGTCCTTGCGGGCGCGCACCTGGGCGCCGTCGGAGCCGATCTCGGCGATGATGCGCGCGGCGGCGGCGGCCGCGTTAGAAACCTCGTGCATGTCGGCGCGCAGGTGGGACAGGCCCGACGTCATGCCGCCGCGGGTCACGCCCTCGCCGACCCAGCCGCCGAAATCGTCGTTGTCGGGCACGCCGGGCGTGGCGACGAGGAGCTCCTTGACGGCCTTGGTGGTGTGCGCTTCCTTCGTGGTCATCGCGGCGGTACCCACGAGGACGCCGTCCACGGGCATGGGCGGGCGGCCGTAGCGGGCCGACCAGTCGCCGGTCAGGAAGTCGGCGGCGCGCTCGGGGGTTCCGATGCCGCCGCCCACGGTCAGGACGATGTTGGACTGGGCGCGCAGCTGCGCGTAGGTGGCCAGCAGCAGGTCGGACAGGTCCTCCCAGGAGTGGTGGCCGCCGGAGTGGCCGTCCTCGACCTGGACGATGACCTTGATCGGGTCGGCCTCGCGGGCGATCGCGATCACCTTGCGGATCTGGTCGACCGTGCCGGGCTTGAAGGCCACGTAGGGGAAGCCGTCGGCGCGCAGCTGCTCGATGAGGGCCAGCGCCTCGTCCTTCTCGGGGATGCCCGCGGAGACGACGACACCGTCAATGGGGGCGCCGGACGCGCGCGAACGCGACACGATGCGGGCCTGGCCGAACTGAAGGTTCCACAGGTAGCGGTCCAGGAACATGGAGTTGAACTCGGCTGTGTGGCCGGGGCGCAGCTGGGCGCGCAGGCCCGCCAGGTTCTCGTTGTAGACCTCTTCGGTCACCTGGCCGCCGCCCGCCATCTCGGCCCAGAAGCCGGCGTTCGCGGCTGCGGCGACGATCTCGGGATCGACGGTCGTGGGGGTCATGCCGGCCAGCAGGACGGGGGAGCGGCCCGTCAGGCGCGAGAAGGCGGTGTCCACGACGGTCTTGCCGTCGGGCAGGGTCACGAGGCCGGGGCGCAGGTGCGACCAGTCGGTGCCGGGCTCGGGGGCCCATCCGGGGGTCGCGGCCTTGTCGCGGTCCGCAGCGGTTCCGGCGGCCACGACACCCACGCCGGTGCCCTCCACGAGGGCACGGGTCATACGAACCGTGGTCGCGCCCGGGCCCATGTCGACGATCCAGGCGGCACCCGAGTCGGCTGCGGCGCGGATCTGCGCCGGCCAATCAACGGGGGTCGTCAGGACGGCGGCGGCCAGGCGGTGAGCCAGCTCGGCGTCAATGCCGCACTCGGCGGCCCACTCGTCCACGAGGGCGAGGGCGTCGGCGAGCATGGGGGAGTGGAAGGGCACGTAGACCGGCAGGTACTCGCACACGGGGGTCAGCGGGCGACCGCCGCGCTCGTGCGCGTCGTGCGCGGCCTTGTCCTGGGCGGCGGCGCGCTCGATGGCTGCCACCAAGGATGCCAGGTCGTTCGGGGCGCCCGAGACGACGTGCGTGTCGGTGTCGTTACGCAGGGCGATCGACAGCGGATGGGATGTCGAGGGCAGGGACTCCACGATACGGGTCAGCAGCGCGTCGGACACGCCGCGCACCGACACCATGTAGGTCGCGTCCCCGGCGTGCGGGGCGCGCGCACGGCGCGTCACGCGGGCGGCGGCCGCACCGATCAGGCGAGCGAGCGCGAACACGGTCGCAGCCCGGGCCTCGTCCCCGTTGATCCAGGCGCGAGCGATCTCCACGCCGAGAACACCCTGCGAGTGGCCCTCAAACGCGGATGGCTGGTTCGCCACGATATTCAGACCCGCGCGCGTCAGGTCGATGAGCGCGCCCAGCTGGGCGGCCACGATACCCGGAACCGACAGCGCAGCCTCATCCGGACCGGCAACCTCGCGGGTCACGGCCACCTCACCGTCGGGCGCGGGCAGGGCGAAGGGAAGAACCGACACGGACTGAGTGGCCAGCGAGCGGCGCACGGGGGAGAGCACCTTGTCCGATGCCTCGATGACGCCCGCGACGATCGCGGAAATCTCGGGGTCGTGGGCAATCTCGTCGAGCGCAGAGCGCCACGGGGTCGCCTGACCGGCGAAGGTCAGCGCGTAGGGGGTCTCATTCAGAGAGGACACAAACGACATGTTCATTCTTTCGATCGGGGACAATACTTCTCAAACGACACCGGTCACAGGGGACCGTTGTCGTGACGCTTCACATGGGGGGCGCGCTGGTCCTTCGTGGCCAGCAGATGCAGGGAATCGATGATGGTCTGGCGAGTGTCGGCCGGGGCGATGATGCCGTCGAGCTGACCCGAGGCCACGGACACCTCCGGGTTAACCGTCTCTTCCTCGTAGCGGGCCACGAGCTCGGCCTTCGTCTCCTCGAAGGTCCCGTTCTCGCGGGCCGCCGCCAACTCGCGGCGATACATGATCGACGCGGCACCCTCGGCGCCCATGACCGCGATCTGAGCGTCCGGCCATGCGTACGCCAGGTCCGCGCCGATCGACTTCGAGCCCATCACGATGTAGGCACCGCCGTAGGCCTTGCGCAGGATCACGGTCACCATCGGGACGGTCGCGTTCGCATAGGCGACAATCACCTTCGCGCCGCGACGGATAATGCCCGCCTGCTCCTGCTCGGTGCCGGGGCGGTAGCCGGGAACATCCACCAATGTCACGATCGGCAGCCCGAAGGCGTCACAGAAGCGAACAAAACGAGCGGCCTTCTCCGACGCATCCACGTCCAGCGTGCCCGCGTCGTTCATCGGCTGATTCGCCACGATGCCCACCGACTGGCCATCCACGCACGCGAAACCGATCGTCACGTTGGGAGCGAAGAGATCCTGAATCTCCACGTACTCGCCGTGATCGACCAGCGCGCGCACGACGTCGCGCACGTCGTAGGGCTGACGAACCGACGTCGGCACCAGGTCCGCGACCGCGCGAGCAGCCGCCTCATCCTCAGGGTTGGGAATGTACTCGTACTTCGGGGGCGCAACCTCGCACGAAGACGGCAGGTAGTCCAGGAGCGAACGCACGTAGTCGATCGCCTCATCCTCCGTGTCCGCCATGTGGTGGGCCACGCCGGACTGGAAATTGTGGATTGCGGCACCGCCGAGCTGATCGAGCGTCACCTTCTCACCCGTCGTCGCGGCCACAACGTCCGGGCCGGTGACGAACATGTGCGAGTTCTCGCGCGTCATGACGATGAAATCGGTGAGGGCCGGCTGATAGACGGCACCGCCCGCGCAGGGGCCCAGGATGATCGAAATCTGGGGCACCAGGCCCGAGGCCTCGCACGTCTTCTTGAAGATGCGACCGTACTGGGCCAGGGCGACGACACCCTCCTGGATGCGGGCACCACCCGAATCCTGAATGCCGACGATCGGGATGCGCATGCGGATACCCATGTCGATGAGGTCCACGATCTTGTCGCCCTCAACCTTGCCCAGGGTCCCGCCCAGCACCGAGAAGTCCTGCGCGTAGGCGGCGACCATGCGCCCCTGCACGCGGCCGTACCCGGCGGCCACAGCCGAACCCACGCGACCGGCGCGCACGGACCCGCCGATGAACTGGCCGACCTCGTGCCACACTCCGTCGTCGAAGAACAGGGCGAGGCGCTCGCGCGCGGTGAGCTTCTGTTTGGCGTGCTGGCGCTGGGCGGCCTTCTCTTCGGCCGCCTGGGCGATCGCTTCCTGGGCCTGAATGAACCCTTCGCGCGTGAACCGGTTGGGGGTGGTCATTGCGCCTCCTTGTCAGTGGCGATGTGTGCGATGCGGGTTCCGGCCGTGACGGTGTCGCCCTGCTTGATGGACAGGGAGGTGACGGTGCCCGCGCGGGGAGCCAGCAGAGGCTTTTCCATCTTCATGGCTTCGAGGACCGCCACGAGCTGGCCTTCCTCCACCTGGTCGCCCTCGGACACGGCC
>CATWCG010000030.1:0-11593 GCA_958349165.1 uncultured Actinomyces sp.
CTCCCCGTCCCTGCCCATCTCGAGCGTTCCGCTCCCGGCCACGCCCGCGCAACCTGAACCCCCGCTTGACGTGCCACCCGGCGGCTTCTTCATCGACTCCGTCCCCGGGGTCTCCTCGGACGCGCACTCGACCCCCACGGCGACGCCGAGCGCGACCTACCGCCGCTTCATGGAGGCCACAGCCGACGGCGACCACGATGGGATGACGACGCTCCCTCAGCGCGCCCGCGAGCTACGCGACTATGCCCGCAGCGTCACCTCTGACCCCGACGAGTCATCGCAGGCTGCGTCCGCGCAGGCCTCGCCAGCCGCGGTCGGGCCGCAGGTCCTGGCCGTCTTGTGCGAAAAAGGCCACCCGAACGCGACCCATGCCTCGTCGTGCAGGATCTGCTCATCGCCGCTGGGCAGCACCGCCGTGACCGTCCCGCGCCCCAGCCTGGGCCGGATCATCTTATCGACGGGGGAAGAAGTGGCACTGGACCAGGACATCATCATCGGGCGTCGCCCGCGATCGAGTGCAGGCGCCGGCCGGCAACCCGCGCGCCTGGTCATCGTCCCAAGCCCCCGCAAGCAGATCTCACGCAGCCACTGCGAGCTACGGATCGACGACTGGGACGTGCGCCTGCACGACCTGGGCTCCAATAACGGAACGTACCTGACGCGCCCCGGGCAGGCCCCCGTGCGCTTGGACGAGAACGTTCCCACGGTGCTCAAACCGGGAGACGTCGTCGAACTGGGTGAAGAGATCTCGTTCCGGATGGAGGAGTAATGCGACGGCCACTTGACCCCCCAGCGATTCCCAACGCGACGTTCGTCCGCCACCTCGGCTCGGGCGGCTTCGCCGACGTCTACCTGTTCCGCCAGCAGATGCCCCAGCGTGACGTGGCGGTCAAGGTCCTGCGACCGGACTCCAATGCCCAGGCCTCGGCCGCCTTCGACGCGGAAGTCAACCTGATGGCCCGCGTCTCCAACCACCCGTCCATCGTGTCCTTTTACACGGCGGGAATCACGGACGACGGTCGCCACTACCTGGTCATGGAATACTGTCCTCCCCCACACTTGGGCCAGCGCTCCAAAGAGCACCGGATCCCCGTGTCGCAAGCGCTCGACATCGGCGTGCGCATCGCCGGAGCGGTCGAGACGCTTCACCAGCGCGGGATCATTCACCGCGACGTGAAGCCCATGAACATCCTGTTCACACAGTTCGGGCACCCCGTCCTCACTGACTTCGGCATCGCCGCGCAGACAGGAACGGACGAGGAAACAGCCGGCGGGTTCTCCGTCGCGTGGGCGCCCCCCGAACAGCAGGACGGGACAGGCCCCTTCGGGCCCACGATCGACGTCTACTCCCTGGCTGCCACCGTGCACGGCATCCTGACGGGCCACTCGCCCTTCGAGGTTCCCGGAGGAGACAACCGAGAACTCTCCGTGCTCAACCGGGTGCTGCGCTCCCCCGTTCCCGCCATCGGTCGAAGCGATGTGCCCGCGGAACTTGAGCGTATCCTCGCGATCGCCATGTCGAAAGACCACAAGCGGCGCTACCAGTCGGCGCGCGAATTCGCCCTCGCCCTGCAGCACGTCCAGTCCTCGCTGCGCCTGACCCCCACTCCCTTCGAGGCCATGGGCGTGGAGGGGCCCACCGCCACCTACGAGGACGACGAGGGGGATGAAACCAGCGCCGCGCCGATCGCCGTTTTCTCCTCGCATGCCCCGACCCCGGCCTCGTCCATCGCGGACGAGGACGACCGAACCGTCACCGTCTTGACGAAGGTGGACCCCGCCCCGGCGCCCGCGAGCGCACCCGCGCCAGCCGCCGCGCAGGCGCCCGCCGCTGCGCAGGCGCCCGCGAGCGCGTCGGGGGACACGGAAGGGGCCGAGGACGAGGAACGCTCATCCAAGGGCTTCGGCGCGGTCGTGGCGGGGTTCTTGCTCGTGGTTCTGATCCTCGGAGGCATCGCTGTCGGCGTGTGGACGGTGCTGCGCGGTGAGGGAACCACGAAGGCTCCCACGCAGTCCGCGGCCGACGCTCCTCCGCTTGACGGGCTTCCATCGGCCAACACGAACGCGTCGATCACCGGCCTGTCGGGGACGCTCACCCCCGACGGCGTGACCTTCACGTGGGACTCGGCGGGGGCGGGAACCACGTACCTGTACCACGTCGAGGACCCGAAGGAAGAGCACGCGGTACGCCAGACGAAGGAAACCTCGGTCACCGTGCCCGCCGTGCCCGGGCGCACGTGCCTGTCCGTCGCCGTGCGTAACTCGGACGGGCGCTCGTCCAACGAGGCCATCGAATGCGTGGAGACGCCATGAGCACCGCGGGCAACGAGCACGAGGCGATCGTGGAGGAGTCGGCGGTTGTCGACTACTGCGGCGAGATCTACCCGATCCGCGCGGATCAGGAATTCCTGATCGGACGCGAAGCCGACCTGCGTATCGACGACAATCCGTTCCTGCATCGGCGCCTCGTGCGCATCAGCTGTCACGACGGCATGTGGTGGTTGGATAACGTCGGGTCGCGCATCGCGGTCACCGTCGCCGACGAATCCGGGTCCATGCAGGCGCGGGTCGGCCCCGGGGCTCGTATCCCGCTTGTGTTCGACTCGGTGGTCGTCGTGTTCGCGGCCGGACCCACGACCTACGAGTTCTCCGTCACCGTGAAGGGGACGACGTTCCGCAGCTACAGTGCCCCAGCCGTCGACTCCGGCGAGGTCACCGTCGGGGAAGCACGTTTCACGCCGTCGCAATACCTGCTGATTCTGGCGCTGTGCGAACCCTGGCTGACGCAGGCGGGGTCGGGTCCCACCGACATTCCTCGTAACGTCGAGGCGGCGGCCCGGCTGGGGTGGTCGATCACCCGTTTCAACCGAAAACTCGACAACGTCGCCGACAAGCTCGATCGGATGGGCGTTCCCGGCATGCGAGGCCGGCCCGGGTCCTTGGCGACGCACCGGCGCGTCCGACTGGTCGAATACGCGGTCGCCGCGCGGCTGGTCTCCAGCGCCGACCTGCATCTTCTCGACGAGGAGAAACAACGTAACCGCGCCCCTCAAGCGCCCACCGGGAAGGACCGGAGATGAAAATCAAACTGACGCTGCGCGGGCGCGCCCGCGAGGACATCGATCTCCTTGTGACCACCGATGCGACGGCAACAGTCGGAGATGTTGCCGCGGTCCTGGCGGCTGCCGGACCAGAGGGTGCCGGCCCTGCCGTTGATCCCGAATCGGTCACCCTGCGTATTCTCGATCCGCTTGGAGGCCGAGTCGTCTCTGTCCTACCACCGTCAGCATTCGTGACTGAAACCGTGCTCCACTCGGGTTCTCTCATCGACATCGCATCCACCGATGGCGCGGTTTCCATGGGTGAAGTCGCCGGTGAACTTCGAATCCTCGCTGGTCCAGATGCGGGCATGCGAGTCCCTCTGTCCTTCGGCGGAACGATCATCGGGCGTTCCGCTGCGTGCGCAATTACACTTGCGGATCCCCGCGTCTCAAAAAAACATGCGCGCATCACCATCGGTTCCAGTATCGAAATCCGCGACCTCAATTCAGCGAACGGTGTTATCGTCGGTGATCAGCGCATCCAGAAGACAACAGTTAAACCGGATGATGTCATAACCCTGGGAAACACCCAGATCCAACTCATCCAGACACGACAGCCAGAGTCCGTTGGAGAATCCACAGACATCGCGTTCACGCGTCCACCGCAGGTACTTCCCAGGGTCGGGAGACGCAGATTCAAGCTGCCAGAACTGCCCGAGCACCCCGAACCGGCACGTTTTCCTGTGATTGCGCTGCTAATGCCTCTCGTTATGGGCGCGGTTATGTTCGCAATTACCCGACAGGTATACTCCGTGCTGTTCGTTGCACTGAGTCCGTTGATGATGATCGGTTCGTCGTGGGACCAGAAACGCCAGAACAAGAAGGCTCTGGAAATAGCGCGTCTACACTTCGATCAGGCACTTGCGGCAATCCGCGAAGAAGTTCAGGTCCATCAAAATGCCGACCGGGAAGCTCGGCACTCACAGTTTCCCCCAATCGAACAGGTCATCGCGGGTGCACTACGCAGAGACGGCTCCCTGTGGTTGCGCCGCCCCGAGCATCCGGAATTTCTCAAACTTCGTCTAGGGATCGGAACAGACCTCTCCACGATTGAATTTGAAGACCAGGGCAACCGGAAAGGCCTACCGGATTGCCTGGAGCGTGTCCGACAGCTACGTGCTGAGTTCTCTACGATCTCGGACGTCCCTGTTGTCACCGACCTTCGCGCCGCAGGAAGCCTGGGGTTGTGTGGTGCTGCCAACTGGCTCGAGCAAGTTCAGATGGCAATCGGCGCTCAAATTGCCGTCGAGTATTCCCCCGCTGAAGTCATCACAACATGTATGACGTCATCATCTCGCGTAACTTCCTGGGAATGGCTCGAATGGCTACCCCACTCGGCGTCCCCTCACTCCCCACTCGGATCGACTATCCACCTAGCAGCGGATTCTCCATCCTGCGCGGCACTCCTTGAAGCGTTGGAAGGACTCTTGGACTCCCGTACCAAGCAAGCGAAGGGCAACGCCTCGGATGCTCCCTCACGAGCGCCCCGTGAAAGCGGCACCCCAATCGATAGTGCCATCTCCTATCCGAATACGGTGCCTGCCGTTATTGTGTTCGTTGATGACCCAAGTACCGATCTTGCTCGGCTCAATCGTATCGCCGAACTTGGACCTGATCACGGAATCTACGTCGTGTGGAGTTCCATCAATTTCGCCGAGCTTCCCGCCGCGTGTCGATCATTCGTCGCCATTGATGAACGGACCGCGTCGATTGGGGATGTCTCCGGCTCTCGGGTACTCTCAGGCATCGCCGTCGACCGTGTCGGTCGAGACGACATTATCCGTCTTGCACGCTCACTGGCACCTGTCGTCGACGCTGGCGTCCCCGTCGACGACGATTCGGACTTACCCGGTTCCATCTCATACGTGACCCTCACAGGCAAGGAACTAGCAGACAATCCGGAGGCCGTCATCGAGCACTGGCACGCCTCCAATTCGATCATTGATCGCTCCCCCGGAGCCGCTGTACAGGCCGTCCCTGAAATGTCAATGGCAGCCTTGGTGGGAATGGGGGCCGGAGCGCCACTGTATCTTGATCTAAGGACCCAGGGGCCACACGCATTAGTCGGTGGGACAACGGGAGCTGGTAAGTCTGAATTCCTCCAGGCGTGGGTCCTCGGCATGGCCCAAGCGCTTTCCCCCGACCGTCTCTCCTTTCTTTTCGTCGACTACAAGGGTGGCTCAGCCTTCGGGCAGTGCACCGAGCTTCCGCACTTCGTCGGCCTGGTCACTGACCTGTCGCCCTTCCTCGTGCGACGTGCTCTGACATCACTGCGCGCTGAACTCACCTACCGTGAGAAACTACTGAATGCTAAGGGAGCCAAGGATCTCGTTACGCTGGAAAAGACCGGTGACCCCGACTGCCCGCCTTCACTTGTCATCGTGGTCGACGAGTTCGCGGCACTCGTCAGTGAGGTTCCCGAGTTCGTCGACGGTGTTGTGGATGTCGCCCAGCGGGGACGTTCCCTCGGCCTTCACCTTATCCTTGCGACGCAGCGCCCATCGGGCGTTATTAAAGACAATCTTCGAGCGAATACGAATCTTCGTGTTGCCCTGCGCATGGCAGACACAGACGACTCGCAGGATGTACTTGGCGACGCTATGGCCGCTCACTTTCCTCAGTCCGCGCCCGGTCGCGCAGCCGCGAAAACCGGCCCCGGGCGAATTTCCGTCTTCCAGAGTGGCTACCCGGGTGCAAAGACAGTTGAGGACGTGAAGACCGTGTCAGTCGACGTGGAGCAGCTCGGATTCGGACTGCCACACAAGTGGCATACGCCAAAACTCCCGCGACCGGGCGACAACGTTGCCACAGACATTCAACGCGTTGTCACGACCTTGAAGGAAGCTGCCTCGGTGGCCGGTATTCCCACGCCGCGCAAGCCGTGGCTGTCAGAACTCGCACCAACCTACGATATAACGGGACTCTACCAGCGCAGAGACACGGAACTCGTCCTCGGTGTCGTCGATGTTCCGTCTGAGCAGAAACAAGTCCCCGAGTATTTCCTCCCCGACAAAGAGGGCAACATCGCCTATTACGGCGCCTCAGGATCCGGCAAGACGCAGGCACTGCGATCACTGGCCGTCGCAGCGGCGATCACTCCCCGATCGGGACCGGTCGACGTATACGGACTTGACTTTGCAGGCGGCGGCCTCGACATGATCAAGGTCATGCCACACGTCGGCGATGTCGTTCCAGGAGACGATGAGGAGCGTGTCACACGCCTCATCACATTCATCGGTTCCATCGTTGATAACAGAGCGAGCAAATACTCTCAAGTGCGTGCCTCCGACCTGACCTTTTATCGAAAAATCTCGGGCGAACATAACGAGCCCCGCATCCTCTTGCTCGTCGACGGGATCGGCGCCTTCAGTGAGGAGTATCAGTCGACTGCGGCCAAGGCTCGCCTGTGGACATGCTTCCAGCAAATCCTACTCGACGGGCGCGCGGTCGGCGTCCACGTCGCCGTCACAGCGGATCGTACGCAAGCGATCCCCACGTCACTTGCCTCAAACTTCCAGCGCAAGATCGTCCTTCGAATGACCGATGAAGACTCGTATCTCAATCTCGGTCTGCCCAAGGACGTTCTGGATCCAACAAGTCCTCCTGGGCGTGCCATGCAGGTTGGCAATCCTAACGTCCTACAGCTGGCCGTCCTGGGAGACAACGTCAATCCCCTCGCCCAAGCACGGAAGATGGAAGAAATCGCGTCGATCGGCGCCCTGCGCGACCGGGTTCGCCCCGCACCGATCAAGTCATTGCCTACACTAGTCCCAGCGACATCCATCCCCGCATCAGTCAGCGGCTACCCCGTGATTGGATTGGAAGCAGATTCCTTGGCTCCTCTCACGTTCAGGCCGATCGGCACACTCGGAGTTGGAGGCGGCCCACAGACCGGTCGTTCCAACGCACTTGCGTGGCTGGTTCACACCCTGAAAACGACCTACCCGTATACTCGTTTCCTCCACGCGTCGTCGGGGCGCTCCGCTCTCGCTGAAGACCCCGTGTGGGAGTCCACCGCCCGTGGGGCAGATGCGGTCGCCGAGTTGTTAACTGCGTCGGAGCCCTTCTTCCAGGCGCATGCTCCTGAAGACGCACCGGGAGTCATCCTCGTTGTTGAAGGGCTGGGTGATTTCACCTACGGAAGCGCTGATCAACCAATCCAGAACGCCATCATCGCAGCCAAGCAAAATGGTCACCTCATCATCACTGAGGCTGACTTGCCCGGGTGGTCACGCGCAGGCTCGCTCGGCCAGTTGATGCGAGGCGGGCGCGCAGGCCTGGTTCTATGCCCTTCTCTGGGTGACGGTGACGGTGTCGTTGGGACATCGGTTCCTGGTCTGCCCAGTCGAGAGATGACTCCCGGACGAGGGTTTTTCACACAGAACGGAAAAGTTTGGAAAGTTCAGGTCCCACGGGTCTGACACAACATGGGGACTAGTCCCCATTGCCAGTAACTATCAGTATTGGCACAATCGATTACGAGGGAAACCTACCAAGACTCCGCCGACCGCGGCGGGGCACAGAAACAAAGGAGACTCTGATGGCATTCGTCGGCATGGATGTGGAGCAGGTACAAAACCTGTCGCGTCAGCTGGATCAGAAGGCAACGGACATTGACAACATCATTTCCACGTTGAACAGCACGATGCAGGCGACGGACTGGAAGGGACAGGACGCCAACCAGTTCCGCAACGACTGGAATTCCAACCTGACCCAGAAGCTGCGCCAGGTTTCGCAGGCCCTCAAGGACGCAAGTCGGAAGGCTTCGCAGAACGCACAGGAACAGCAGACCACTTCGAGCAAGTGACCGATGGGGGTTCCGGTGCCTTCGAGTACCGGAGCCCCCCCATTCTCAGCGCATTGGCCCGCTGATCGAATACACACGAATGATCGTTTGATCGGAAGGAACCATCATGGCAATCGTCGGCGCAGACGTTGAACAGCTACATACACTTGCTCGTCAGTTTCGCGAAAAGGCCGACCAGTTAGAGTCGAACGTCGCACAGTCACTGTCACAGAACGTGGCCTCGTCTCCTTGGAAGGGCACTGACGCTGAGGCCTTCCGCCAGAACTGGCAAACGGATCTGAGCCCTAAAATCCAACAGGTCGTTGCATCCCTGCGTGAGGCCGCCGACAGCGTTGACAGGAATGCTGACGAACAGGATCGCACCTCGTCTGTCACCTCGGGTACGTCCGGGACTCCCTCGAATTCAACGAGCACGTCGCCCGCATCCCCGGAGTCCCATTCGCCGGGTTCTTCCACCGGGAATACACCAAGCTCAACAGGAGGGGAAACGTCCCCAGCTCCCTCACAGAACGGAGCACCGCCTTCCCAGGGTTCTGGACAGACCACCGCGCACTTCGAGAATTTCCGTCAACATCGCCTCGGTCAGAAGACCGACTACGACGGCGCGTATGGCTTCCAATGCGTCGATCTTGCCAACCAGTACACGTCCGATATCTTCGGCGTCCCAGCCCACGCTGCACTCGGCGGTGGTAACGCAAAAGACATCTTCGGAAATACAGGCGAGCAGTACTTCACGAAGGTTGGCCCCAGCGGTGGCGCCCAGGTCGGCGACATCGTGTGTGTAGGCGCTTACCGCTCGAATCCTTACGGACACATCGCAATCGTTAACTCAATCGGAGCTGACGGTTCGATTACCGTCATGGAGCAGGATGGCTTTACGCAGGGACCGGCCAGGCTTCGAGCACTAGGACCGACTGAACGCGGTGCCATCCAGGGGTTTCTCCGTCCCCGGACTGAGCGACTGAAGTAACACCTGGCAGCCTCACGCAGCAGCTTTCGGGGAAGGTGGTCCCACTGTCATGGGATCGCCCGTCCTCGTTTCCACCAGTCAACAGAGAGCATGTATCTTGCCTTCCACCCTTAAAAAGGAGTCGCTATGTCAGCAATTGGCGCAGACGTTGAGCAACTACGCAAAGCGGCACAAATCTTCCGCCAGAAGGCAGACTATTTGGAATCCTCCATCTCTCAGGGTGTTTCACATCAGATTGACACAAGTCCATGGAAGGGATCTGATGCCCAGAGCTTCCGCCACCAGTGGCAATCGGACCTCGCACCGAAAGTCCGTCAAGTCGCTGCCGCACTCCGCGTGAACGCGGACGCACTGACACGAAATGCTGCCGAACAAGAGAAAGCCTCGGCTAATCGTGGAGGTGCAACGGGAGGCGGAGGCGCAGCCACCGGTGGTGGTACGCATTCTCATGGTCGAGATTATCTCCAGGAGACGTCCGACGCCATTGGGTGGTCAAAGGTCCCCTCATTCTGTTGGGATGTGACTGACAAAGTCATTGAACACATCAACATGGGACGCGAGGCCTTCAACCAAAACCCTTCCAATCTGGTTCCCAAACCGCTCATCAAGATCAAGGGAGCGGGCATTATCGGTGGAGTCTTCAGAGGGTTTGGAGTCATCGGCTCAGTGAATGATGTGAAGAACTTCTGGAATGCACTCAACGGGGGAACCGATTACGACAAGCTCTCAACCGGTGTGGATACGGTGGGAGGTCTTCTCCAACATGCCCCGTTCTTATCACCCCCACACGTGGTCGGAACAGCGCTGAAGACCGCGAAGGCACTCACAGAGGAAGTTAATAAGACAGTCAGCAGTGGCCCATGGCCTCAGGGGGTCAGCGTCTTCGACGCGATGGCTGAAGGGACGGGTGAAAAGCCCGCCAAGGATTTCATTGGGCGGGCCTCACAAGTGATAAGGGGCGGTGCCATGACTTTTGGTGGCGCTGTTCTCACAACAATTGGAAAGATATTCTGAGATGACGCTACTCCTCACCGATGACGAACTGGTTACCATCGGAAGAATAAAGGACGGGTGGCACTGGCCGCTTATGACCGTTCCGTTGGATAAGCGCGACGAGGCAGATGAACGAGGGATTCGTTCCCTCCTCGTGCGAGGACTGGCGACGGAGGACGGTCCGCACCCTGATCTGGAGATTATCGCGAGCTACGGTGATGCGGACCGCACAATCGCAACACTGTATGTCACTACCGACGGACAACTGGCGATCCCCGACCTCCAGGTGTTTGCGCTGACGAATGATAACGAGACATGGCTGAGCGATCTACGCATGCCCATGGGAATCCATCGCATGGAACAAGTGACGTCAGCCGCTCTGGTCGAACTCCTCGGGGAAACGTGTACGAGTTTCATTAATGAGGCAATGGGGTCCATTGCCTCGGGTTTCGTGGTTCTTGATTCACGGGGAGAGCGCTCCCACGGATTCAAGATCACCGACACAGTTCAGGCAGTGCACCGCGAGGGTGAAGAGCTGGTCACTGAAAAGACACTGTTCTCTTCTTCTGAACCCGCGCGGCTTCGCACGTTGATCAACGCACTCATTGCGAATTAGGAGAACACTTCATGGAACTTGCGATAGCACTACTCATTCTCGTCGCGCTCGGCTTCCTCTATTACGGGTGGATACGGCTGCGACAGGAAGCCGAGGCGAAGGCCCGTCAGCTCATCTTCCGGAAAAGCCATCGTGAGGGCGAAGGCGCCGTCGGGCGCTCACACCGCGTGACGCCACGGTCGGCGTCGGCGCCAGAACTCCTCGACGCCGCGTGGGCGGCGATCGACGTTCCTGAAGGCACAGAGTCGCTCGACTGGTTGTCTCCCACCATTTTCAAGGTGCGAAGCGACGACCAGAGCACGATCTTCTTCACCTTGAAATGGAAGTTCGGCTCCCCCAACTGGATCGCGATGCTGTCTCTCGAAGACGACGGGTCGCTGTCGTGGAGCGTCCCCCAAGCGAGACAACTCAACGGTCTGGTACCCGAAGCAAAGAGCCTGGCCAATTTGGAGCGACGAGTCATCAGGGCACTGCGGTTGCGCGATCCCTACTGCGTCGTGACGAGCGAAGAAAGGAAGACACAATGGAAGCGTCAATGAAACATAACATTCCGATTTTCGCCGGCGTCGGTTTGATTGCCATCGGCGCCCTCTGGTTCTTCACCACAGACAACGACGCGACGAAAATACTCCCCCTGATCCTCATCCTCGTGGGAGCAGGCCTGGCGTACCTGTACCCGTACTTCGGTCCCGCGTTGCTGCCCGATCCGCTCGCCGCCGTCGACCCCGAGCCGTGGAGGACCGTGCCGGCCACCAACGCTGCGGAGGCACAGGCATACCGGGCGTGGGTCGAGCAGGCCTACGCCGCCACGCAACAGCCGCCGGGGATGCCGACCGGGCCCGTGATGGCGCCGAACCCACCAATGGGTGGGGCGCAGGCTCGCGTGTACGAGGCCGGGGCACCCCAGGCGTCCACGCCCCCTTCCGCGCCGGCTGAGATGCAACCGCCCGCGCCGCGCCAGGGCGCCGCAGAAGAGGCCAACCGCCCCGTCTCGATCGGCCCGCTTCCATCATCCGCCGACGCCGCACCGGTGAACCAGCCGATCTCAATCGGCCCACTCATCACGTCCGAGCCCGACGCTGCGCCCGCCCCGCAACAGGCAACGG
>CATWCG010000031.1:0-11553 GCA_958349165.1 uncultured Actinomyces sp.
TTTTCAACGGTGCGAATGAGGAGGATGAGTTCCGTAGCGCTGGCGACGCCACCGGGTCCGGGGGTCCAGTCTTCTTGCCCGACGGGCGGGTCACCGCGCAGAGCGAGGAAGGTGCGCACGCCCGAGTCGAGGTAGTCGTAGACGGTGGAGACGACCTCTGAGGTCGAGTTGCCGACGCAGGTCAGGTGCGCGATCGGCTGGATCGGCGTGTCGCGCACGAGGCGCTGGACCGTTGAGCGGGCGTTATGGCGGTCTTTGCCGCCGGCGCCGTAGGTGACGGACATGAAGTCGGGGCGGACCTGGAGGAGACGGTCGACCGTGTCCCAGAAGGGGGCCTCGAGGGAGGGCTTGCGCGGGGGCATGACCTCAAAGGACAGGAGCGTGGGCTCGTGATCGTGGGTGCAGGGACAGGCGTAGTCGTCGTCAGAGAAGGGCACGTTGGGACTCTCGTGTTGGGGCACTGACCCGCCTCGGCGCGCGTTGGCTGCTGGTGTGGTGGCGGGTGGAAGCCTGGGGAATGGAGGACGTCGGCGTCAGCTGCACATTCGGGCACGAATGGACCCGCACATGCGACGGGCGATGTTCGTTCGTGCGTTCATGACTCCAGTATTGTCACCTTCACGCAGGTCACGCAGGAGGGGTCCACGTAACGGGAGTTTGTGACAGCACCCGTCTCACATCCGTGCCAGAGATGACTGTACACAGTGCGACGATAGTGCTGCCTCCACGGCACCGCCCCGGGACACCTGTATTCCTGCCGGGGAGCGGTTCCGTTGAGAGGAGGTGACTGGGCAATGGCCAAAGACCATCGCTTGCCTCGACGGCGGAGAGGTTGTGACGGGAAGCAGAAAGCCCAGATCGCTGTAGCAGTGATCACGACACTGCCCCAGCTGATCTGGGCGATTGCATTCCTGCTGAGCACCCTGATGGGGAGCTAAGACCATCCCGGAAACCGGGGAGTCGAACAGCGGCAACTGTTCGGCGCCCCCATTATGCCACGTTGCCCCGGTTCGGGCCGCCACATAACGACCACCAACGATGCTTCGTGGGAGCACCCGCATCACAAGCTGGCGCCTCCGACAGGACTCGAACCTGCAACCTCGGGATTAGAAGGCCCTTGCTCTATCCATTGAGCTACGGAGGCGTGGCGCGTGTGCGCCGCTTGTAAGACTAGCGGACCTTAGGCGTGCTTTCCAACGGCGCGGCCCATCAGGAAGGCGACGAGCGGGAAGAGCAGCACCGACATCGCGCCGGCGACGACGAGCAGGGATGCGAGCCACGCGGGCAGGACTCCCGTTGAGACGCCCAGTTCGGTGACGGCGACGATGATGGGCAGGCCGGTTGCGCCGTACAGGCCGATGCGCATCGCGTCCGTCCAGCCGACGCGCTCGATCGAGCCGTGGAAGCGTTCCATGAGGATGATGGGCGCGCCGCGCACCACGAGGATCGCGCCGACGAAGGCGACGAGCAGAAGCGGGTAGCCCGCGACTGCGCTCAGCGAGATGGTCATGCCCGAGGTGACGAAGAACAACGGGATCAGGAAGGAGAAGCCGAGGGTGCGCAGCTCGCCCTCGACCATCGTGAAGTTGCCGGGCGCGAGCGCGCGCACGATGATGCCGGCCGCGAAGGCCCCGAGCACCATGTCCAGCTCCATGACGGCGGACAGCGCCATGAGGCCGGTGAGCACGACCATGACGACGCGCATGAGCGTCTTTTGCGAGGTCTGCGCCCCGTGCAGGATCGTCCGCCCGAACGCGGGGTGCTTCAGGATGAATCGCGTCGGAATGGCGACGGCGACGACCGACGCTACCGCGAAGACGAGCAGAATAATCGCCGAGGCCCACGGGCTGCGGGCGGACAGCAGCAGCGACATGGCGATGATGGGAGCGAGCTCGCCGACGGCCCCGTGCACGAGGACGGCCTTGCCGATCGTCGTCCCCATGACCCCGGCTTCCAGGAGGATGGGAAGCAGGGTGCCGAGCGCCGTCGAGGTCAGCGCGATCGCAAGCGCGATGTATGTCGCGGCGGCGACCCCGGTCGTGCCCGACGCGGCCACCGCAGCCCAGGACACGGCCAGCCCGATTCCGAAGCACGCCAGCCACGTGAGCAACGAGCGCCTGCCCGCCCCGCCGTGCACTTCCTCCACGTTGATCTCGGTTCCCGCGATGAGGAAGAGCATGCCCATGCCGACCTCGCGGAACACGGTAATTGGCTCGGTTGAGGCGGCCAGTCCCAGGCCGTTGGGGCCGACGATGACGCCAAGGATGAGGAGCCAGACGACGTCGGGCACGCGCTTGTGGGTGAGCGACGAGAGCAGGGGCGCGACGGCCGCCGCTGCGGCGATGATGAAGAGGGAGACGATAGAGCTCTCCGTGTCGGTGGTGGAGGAGGCGGCGACGAGGCCGTGGCTCGCTCCCCCGCTCGCGGTGAGGATCGCGGTCGTCAGGTTCATGTGTCTTCCTTGCTCGGTGTGAGGCTCGAACGCTCACGCCGGGGTGCACGGTAGCGGATCGTGGGCATGACAAAGGCCCGGGACAACTGTCCCGGGCCCGTGCGCGGATGCGAGGTCAGCCCTCGACGTCCAGGAGGCCGTTCTTGTATGCCTTGGCCAGGCGGCGGGGCACGCGGATCTCACGGCCGGCGACCTTGACGGTGTTCAGCTCGGTAAGATCAGCCTTCCAGGTAGACCGGCGGGTGCGGGTGTTCGCACGGGACATCTTGCGCTTGGGAACTGCCATGTCTTACCGCTCCTCTTCTTTCTCGACGACTATTCTGATCGGTGCGCCACGCGGGCGCACGGCGACAACCCGACTAGACTACCACGGACCCCGCGCATGTGGCATATCGCGCGGGCGGGTGCGCCTGCGATCCTGGTTACAGACCGAGGGCGCCAGCTCGCCTAGACTGGGCTCATGTCCGTTCTTCGTACCCTCGCCGCCGGCACGCTCCTCACGCATGAGATCGAGATTAAGCGCTCCCGCTTCATCACGACGCTGGCCAGGACGGACACGGCCGAAGAGGCCCGCGCGCTCATCGACGCGGTCAAGTCGGACCACCCTCAGGCGCGCCACAACTGCTCCGCCTATCTTATCGACCCGCCCGACGCGGCCCCCCTCCAGCATTCCTCCGACGACGGGGAGCCCTCGGGAACGGCGGGTACCCCGATGCTGGAGGCTCTGCGCGCCTCCGACACGTGGAACGCGACCGCCGTGGTCACCCGCTATTTTGGCGGCATCCTCCTGGGAGGGGGCGGCCTCGTGCGCGCTTATTCGACGTCCGTGTCCGAGGCCACCCGCCGCGCCCCGATCGCCTTCCTGGTCGGGCGCGACGTCCTGACGACCCGTTTGAGCCCGGCTGACGCGGGCCGCATCGAGTCTGAGCTGCGCGCGCGTGGCGCCACAATCCTGGACACACGGTGGGCCGCTGAGGTGACGCTCACGATAGGAATTGATCCGGCGCAGCGGGATTCCTTCGACGCGTGCCTGGCCCAGGCCTCGTCGGGTGTTGCAAAGTTTCGCTACGTGGAAACGCGCCGGGTTGAACTAGACGAGGCTCCGAGCGGGGGATAACAATTCTGGGGTACCACTTTCTTGGAAGGACCCCTCATGGCACGTATCGCCTCCACCGTCGCCGACCTGATCGGCGGCACCCCCCTCGTCCGTATTCAGCACGTCGCCGGTGACGGCGTGGACGTCGTCGCGAAGGTCGAGGCCTTCAACCCGGCTTCCTCCGTGAAGGATCGCATTGCCCGCTCGATCATCGACGCGGCCGAGGCCTCGGGCGCCCTGGCACCCGGCGGCACGATCGTCGAGGCCACCTCCGGCAACACGGGCATCGCCCTGTCGATGGTGGGCGCCGCGCGCGGCTACAAGGTCGTCATCGTCATGCCCTCCTCCATGTCCTTAGAGCGCCGCGCGATTGTGCGCGCCTTCGGCGCCGAGCTCGTCCTCACCGACCCGAAGGGCGGCGTCTCCGCCGCCGTCGCCGAGGCCGAGCGCATCGCGGCCGAGCGCCCCGGAGCTATCATCGCCTCCCAGTTCACGAACCCCGCGAACCCCGCCGCGCACATCGCCCACACGGGCGAGGAGATCTGGGCGGACACCGACGGCCAGGTCGACGTGTTCGTCGCCGGCGTGGGCACGGGCGGCACCATCTCGGGCGTCGCGCGCGTCCTGAAGGACAAGAACCCGAACGTGCGCATCGTCGCCGTGCAGCCCGCCGAGTCCCCGCTGCTCACCGGTGGCACGCCCGGCCCGCACGGCATCCAGGGCCTGATGCCCAACTTCGTGCCCGACACCTTCGACGCCGACATCGTCGACGAGGTCGTGTCCGTCGAGACCGCCACCGCGCTCGAGTTCGCGCGCCGCGCCGCCGCCGAGGAGGGCCTCCTCGTGGGCATCTCGTCTGGCGCCGCCCTGGCGGGCACCGCGGTCGTCGCGGCCCGCCCCGAGCTCACCGGCAAGAAGATTGTCACTCTGCTGCCCGACACGGGTGAGCGTTACCTCTCGACCGCGCTTTTCGCCGGTCTTGAGGACTGACAATCGTTCATGACGCGCTAGAGTGGCCCCGGAGAGAATGTCCGGGGCCACCTGCGCATTCACCGCCCATCCATCGGAGGAGGACCCCGTGAAGTTCACCGTTCGCACCCTGTCGCACGCCCTGTCTCGGACGCTGCCCACCAAGGCGCTCGGGCTCTTTCACGAAGACCTCGTGACCGCACACCGCCGCGACCCCGCGGCCACCTCCTCCCTGGAAATCGCCCTCACCTATCCTGGCGTGCACGCCCTGTGGGCCCACCGCATCTCGCACGCCCTGTGGACCCGCGGAGCCCGCACCCCCGCACGGGCCCTGTCCTCCGCGGCGCGCGCCATCACCGGCGTCGATATCCACCCCGAGGCGCGCATCGGGCGGCGCGTCTTCATCGACCACGCGACGGGCGTCGTCATCGGCCAGACCGCCGAGGTCGGCAACGACGTCGTCATCTTCCACGGCGTCACCCTGGGCGGCGTCGCGATGACGCCGGGCAAGCGCCACCCCACCGTCGGCGACCACGTCATGATCGGCGCGGGCGCGAAGGTCCTGGGCCCCATCACCGTGGGTACCGGTGTCAAGATCGGCGCGAACGCCGTCGTAGTCAAGGATGTGCCGTGCGGCAACGTGGCGATCGGCGTGCCCGCGCGCCTGCTGCCCAAGCCGGAGAAGGACACGCGCGACCGCGATCTGATCGTCGATCCGAACTATTTCTTCGACGAGCCGGCGCTCTACATCTGAGGCGGCGTCTTCCCTCGTCAGCACCGGTCCGGGGCAATCTTGCCCAGACTCGTGACAAAGTGAGCACCCTCACCTATAGTTGGTTTATGGAAGCTCGAACTCTACATGCCCCACTGGACGCGTTGTCAGCGGCGAATCGCCCCCAGGGTATTGAGATCGCCACGCTCACGACATTCGACATCCCCGCGCTCGCGGTGCTCACCCTCGAGGCCTACGACGAAGCTGTCACGCCCGAGGCGCTCATGGAAACATCCGAGGAACTCCGCCTCACCTTCGAGGGCGCTTTCGGTGACACCACCGAAGATTCCTTCGTGGGGGCCTGGGACGGAGGAACCCTGGTCGGCGCGATCCTCGTCGTGCGCGAATCCCCGTGGGATGACGCGCCAGACGGGCCCTTCGTCGTCGACTTGATCGTCGCGCCGGACTACCGCAGGCGAGGCATCGCAACCGCGCTCGTCTCGGAGGTGGCGTCCAGGTGCACGCACTGGGGTTTCGACACCCTGGCCCTGCGTCTGGACGCGCGCCACGGAGGCGCCCGCGAGCTCTACTCGATGCTCGGTTTCGAGGAGATCGCCTAACAAACGGCCAGGGAGTGCGAGCCAGCGCCCGCACTCCCCCGTCGATTGTGTGCGCGCTCAGCGCTGGCAGGACGGACACCAGAACAGGCGTCGGTTCTGCATGAGTGCCTCGCGAATCGGCGTCCCGCAGCGCAGGCACGGACGGCCTGTGCGATGGTAGGCGTACCAGCGCGAGGCCTCCTCGTCCCCCTCGATCGGCGGGTTGGGGGCCTCGTCCGGGTCCATCGTGTCCAGGCGCCCGGCGGCCAGGCCGCGGTTCATGAGGTCACAGATGAGGACCCACAGCTCCCGCAGGCGCTTGAGCGAGATGTTGGCGCCCTTGCGGTGCGGCGAGATACCCGCGAGGAACAGGGCGTCGGCGCGGTAGATGTTGCCCACGCCGGCAATGATCGACTGGTCCATGACGATCTCGCCGATGGCGCGCTTCTTCGAGTGGGCGACCTTGGCGAAACGCTCCATGGCCTCGGCGTCGGAGCGAGCCCCGGCGTCCAGGGGGTCGGGTCCCAGCTTCACCTCTGCCTTGATGCGCTCCTCATCGGTAATGAGATCGCAGCGGTTGGGGCCGATCAGGTCGGCGACCGCATGGTCGTTATACACGCGCAGGCGCACGGCACCGACCGGCTCCGGAGGCTCCCACTCCCCCGCCTTGGCCTCGCCGAACCCCTCGCCCCAGCGAGTCTCGGAGTGGCCGTTCCACTCCCCCTTCGCGACGTTGGGGATGCGGTGGGCGACGCCGTGGCCCTCGTCGACGACGGTCTCATCGCCGTTGAAGCGCCACCAGCCGTACAGCCCAAGGTGGATGTGCACCCACTGGTCCGGCCAGGGCGCATCCTCTCCGAGGATGGGTTCCCCGCTGCCGGCCGCGGCGCCCTCGAGGAGGGACACCCCGGCCTCGTACGTCTCGCCCGGGGTGGGAGGGACGAACCCAATGAACATGTGTTTGCCGTGCACGCGCACCCGCTGCATCACCCACCCGTCCAGGAGGGCGGCGGAGGACGCGAAGCGCCCCTGCGGGGACGATGCCGAGACGATACCCCCGACGAAAAGCTCGTCGAGGGTACCGGCTAGGCGACGGACTGCATCGCCTTCAGGCATGAGACCTCACTTCTTGACGACGACGTTGACCAGCTTCGGCGCGCGGGCGATCACCTTGAGCGGCTGCGCCCCACCGAGAGCCTTCACGATCGGGGCCTCGGCCAGCGCTGCCGCGATGAGGTCCTCCTCGGAGATGGAGGGGGCGACCTCGATGCGGGCCTTCACCTTGCCGTTGACCTGGACGATGGCCGTCACCGTGTCTTCGACCAGCAGCGAGGCGTCCTCGACGACCGGGAAGGGCTCGCGGGCGAGCGACTCCTCGTGTCCCAGGCGGCTCCACAGCTCCTCGCACACGTGCGGGGCGACGGGGGCGAGCATGAGGATCAGAGGCTCGATCGCGTCGCGCGGGACGGCGTCCAGGCTGGTCAGGTGGTTGTTGAGAACGATGAGCTTGGAGATCGCCGTGTTGATGCGCAGGTTCTCGTATTCTTCGGTGACCTCGGCGATCGTGCGGGCCACGAGGCGGCGCGTCTTATCGTCCGAGGGTGCCTCAGACACGGTGACCTCGCCGGTCTCCTCGTCGACGGCGTTACGCCACAGGCGCTGCAGGAAACGCTGAGAGCCGACGACCGCGCGGGTCTCCCACGGGCGCGACAGGTCGAGGGGACCCATGCTCATCTCGTACACGCGGAAGACGTCGGCGCCATAGGCGTCGTACATCTCGTCGGGCGTGACGATGTTCTTCAGGGACTTGCCCATCTTGCCGTACTCGCGATTGACAGGCTCGCCCTTGTAGGTGAAGCCGTTGGTCTCGTCGCCCTCGACCTCGTCGGCGGGCACGTACTGGCCGCGTGAGTCCGTGTAGGCGTAGGCCTGGACGTATCCCTGGTTGAAGAGCGTGTGGAAGGGCTCGGAGCCCGGCACGTGGCCCAGGTCGAACAGGACCTTCTGCCAGAAGCGGGCGTAGAGCAGGTGCAGGACCGCGTGCTCGACGCCGCCGACGTACATGTCGGTTCCGCCGCTGACCTTGCCCTCGCGCGGGCCCATCCAGTAGTTCAGGTTCTCCGCGTTGGCGAAGCGATCGGAGTTCGTGGGGTCGGTGTAGCGCATCTCGTACCAGCACGAGCCGGCCCACTGGGGCATCGTGTTGGTCTCGCGGCGGTAGCGCTTGGGTCCGTCGCCCAGGTCGAGGGTGACGTTCACCCACTCCTCGGCGCGGCCCAGCGGCGCCTCGGGCGAGGATTCGGCGTCGTCGGCGTCGAAGGTGCGGGGGCTGTAGTCGCTGACCTCGGGCAGCTCGACGGGGAGCATCTCCTCGGGCAGGGCGTGCGCGACGCCGTCCTCGTCCCACACGATCGGGAAGGGCTCGCCCCAGTAGCGCTGGCGGCTGAAGAGCCAGTCGCGCAGGCGGTAGGTGACGGTGGCGTGGCCCAGGCCCTTGGCGACCAGCCACTCGATCATGGCGGCCTTGGCCTGGTCC
This sequence comes from uncultured Actinomyces sp., assembly GCA_958349165.1. Taxonomy (GTDB): domain Bacteria; phylum Actinomycetota; class Actinomycetes; order Actinomycetales; family Actinomycetaceae; genus Pauljensenia. Next base: position 8,365 of record CATWCG010000031.1, read on the forward strand.
TTGGCCAGGCCGTTCAGGTCGATCTCGTCGTTCGCGGAGTCGACGGCCACGCCGTCGCCCGTGTACGCGCCGGCCTCGAGGTCGGGGCCGTAGGGGTCGTCCGCGGGGCCGATGGTACGCACGACGTCGAGGTCGTAGGCGCGGGCGAACGCCCAGTCGCGGTCGTCGTGGGCGGGCACGGCCATGATGGCGCCCGTGCCGTAGCCCCACAGGACGTAGTCGGCGACGAAGATCGGGATCTCGCGGCCGTTGACGGGGTCGATGCCGAACAGGCCGGTGAAGACGCCGGTCTTGGTGCGTTCCTCGTCGGCGCGTTCGGCTTCGGACTTGGCCGAGGCCTGGGCGCGGTAGGCGCTCACGGCCGCCGCAGGGGTGGCGGCGCCGCCCGTCCACGCGTCCTTCGTGCCCTCGGGCCAGGACGCGGGCAGGGTGAGGGCGGCCTCGTCGTCGGCGTCGCCGCCGGCGGTTCCGCCGAGGATCGGGTGCTCGGGGGCGACGACCATGAAGGTCGCGCCAAAGAGCGTGTCGGGTCGCGTCGTGTAGACGTCGAGGGAGTCGAGGCAGGCTCCGGCCTCACGCGCGCCGGGCACGTCGAAGCGGACGGTGGCGCCCTCGGAGCGGCCGATCCAGTTGCGCTGCATGGTGCGCACCTTCTCTGGCCAGTTGATGGTGTCGAGGTCGTCGGCCAGGCGCTTGCCGTAAGCGGTGATGCGCATCATCCACTGGCGCAGGTTGCGCTTGAAGACCGGGAAGTTGCCGCGCTCGGAGCGGCCGTCCGCGGTGACTTCTTCGTTGGCCAGGACCGTGCCGAGGCCGGGGCACCAGTTGACGGGGGCCTCGGAGACGTAGGCGAGGCGGTAGGAGTCGACGACCTTGGCCTGGGCTGCGCGGTCGAGCGAATTGTAGTCGGAGCCGTCCTCGGGGCGGATCTGGCCGGACTCGAGCTTGGCGATCAGCTCACCGATCGGGCGGGCAGCACCGGAAGAGCCGTCGGGGGCCGTGGCCTCGGGGTCGAACCAGGAGTTGAAAACCTGCAGGAAGATCCACTGCGTCCAGTGCACGTACTCAATGTCGGTGGTCGCAAAGGAGCGGCGCGAGTCGTGGGACAGGCCCATGCGGCGCAGCTGGCGGCGCATGTTCGCGATGTTCTGGTTCGTGGTGATGGCCGGGTGCTGGCCGGTCTGGACGGCGTACTGTTCGGCGGGCAGGCCGAAAGCGTCGTAGCCCATCGTGTACAGGACGTTGTCGCCCTTCATGCGGCGGTAGCGCGCCAGCGTGTCGGTCGCGATGTATCCGAGCGGGTGACCCACGTGCAGGCCCTTCCCCGAGGGGTAGGGGAACATGTCGAGGATGAAGTAGGGGGTGCGGGACGCCAGCGGGCCCGCCAGGGCACCGGTCGGGTTGTCCGCGTAGAACGTGCCCAGCTCCTCCCACCGGTCCTGCCACTTCGTCTCGATCTGTCCGGCGAGCTCAGCGGTGTAGCGCTGGGCCGGGGCACCTTGCGGATTTTCGCTCATCTGTGCGTTCCTCGCTTAACGATGGGTCGCGTAACAATACTCCCCACCAGGGTAGTTCACCCCCGCTCGCCCCGCCGGACGCGCCCACCTACCGAAGCGAGCGCAAATAGGTGACAATAGTCGCATGAGCACTGTCTTTGAAAACATCATCTCGGGCGTGTGGCCCGGACGCTTCGTGTGGGCCGACGACCTGTGCGTCGCCTTCGCCACGATCGAACCCACGTCCCCCGGGCACGTCCTCGTCGTCCCGCGTTGCCCCTACGAGGCGTGGACCGACGCCCCTTCGGACGTGGCCGCGCACCTGATGAAGGTGGCGCGGGCGATCGGCCTGGCCCAGAAGGCCGCATTCGGGGTGCCGCGCGCGGGCATGGCGATCGCGGGCTTCGAGGTGCCTCACACGCACCTGCACGTCATCCCGCTACGCGACGAGACCGACATTCTCCTGTCGAAGGCCGCCCCGGCCTCCGACGAGGAGCTCGACGCCGCCATGACGTCCCTGCGCGAGGCTCTCCTCGTCGCCGGCCACAAGGCCCACGTTCCCCCGTCGATGGGGAGCGCGGAGCTGAGCTGAGGGCCCCTGGCGTCTGGCCGTGGCATCGCCTCACCGCAGCGAGCGGGTCCGAGGGCGGTGCCACGGCCTCGTTCGCGCGGGCCGCGCGATGCGGCGAATCACGGGCGGAAGACTGAGCGCGCCACTGCCTCGTTCACGCGGGTCGCACTAGGAGCGAACGATGATGCCCGAGGCCAGGGCCTCCTCCAGCTGCACCATCTGTCCATCATCGAGGGCGACGGTGAGCGCGCCGGGGGCGCGACCGACGAGGACCACGCCGACGCCGGGCACGAGGCCGACCTCCTCCCAGGCTCGCAGGGCTTGCGGGTCGCGGTCGGGCAGCCGCTCGACCAGGCCACCGTCCCCCACGGCCAGGCTATCCAGGGGCGCGCCCGGGACCTCGTCGCTGGAGCCGTCCGCGCGCGGGATGGGGTCGCCGTGAGGGTCGCGCGTCGGATATCCGAGCACCTTGTCGAGGCGATCAAGCAGGCGCTCGGAGACAGCATGTTCGAGGATCTCGGCTTCTTCGTGCACCTCGTCCCACGAAAAGCCGAGGGCCTCGTGCAGGTAGGTTTCAAGCAGGCGGTGGCGGCGCACCATGCCCAGGGCGACGGCGCGCCCCTCCTCCGTCAGGCGCACGCGCCCGTAGCGCTCGTGCGTCACGAGGCCTTGCCGGGCGAGGCGCTGCACGTTCTCGGTCGTCGTCGAGGGGACCACACCCATGTGTTCGCCGATGTCTTTGGGCTTGACGCCGTCACGGCCGGCCTCCTCGGCGCTCCACACGAGCTTGAGGATGTCCTCGACGACTGTTGAGTATTCGCTCGACGCCTCCGGCATGGCTTCCCCTTTCGTTCGAGCTCCCATTGTAGGCAAGGCCGACCTGCTCGCCCGCGCAGCGTGCGCTCGCACCGCCGCCGCACCGATCGGGAGCGCAGCCCGGCCTTCGGGCCCACGCAGTATGCGCTTCCGCCAGCCTTCAGCCACCAGGCTCGCGGGACCAGCCTCCGCGCCCGCGCAGCGTGTGCCGCCTTTTCGCAAAGCTCCTCCAGCGCGAAGGGCCAGCCTCCGCGCCCGCGCAGCGTGTGCGTTCAGCGAGCCGACACGCCCGCAGCGGTCGCCCGT
>CATWCG010000032.1:0-11411 GCA_958349165.1 uncultured Actinomyces sp.
GCGGCTTGCCCAGGGATGAGGCCAGGGCCTTGGCCGCGCAGATACCCACCGTCAACGAGCCCACGAGGCCCGGTCCGGCCGCGACCGCGATCGCGTCAACGTCTGAGAGGGTCACCCCCGCCTGGTCGAGAGCCGCGTCGAGCGTGGGCAGGAAAGACTCCAGGTGCGCGCGCGACGCGATCTCCGGGATGATGCCGCCGTAGCGGGCGTACTCGTCCATCGACGTGGCCGTGCGGTCGACCAGCAGCTGCGTGCCGCGCACCAGGCCGACGCCCGTCTCGTCGCACGTCGATTCAATACCAAGGACCAGGGGTTCATTCACGCCCTCTAGTCTAGGTCGCGGCGCGCGCCGCCGCCGCGCACGCACCGGCGGCGCGGCGGCGGCGAAACGCACCTGGTGCCGCGATTGGCGAGGCGGCGCCTCACTCCTGGCGGGGTCGCGCGTTCGCCACGAACATCGCAACGCACGCGACGGCGAACACGAGGAGCGACCACGGGAACAGAGAATCCGCGACGGGTTTCACCTGCGGGGAGCCGAAGACGACTCCCAGGAGGAGAAGGACCGACAGGAGCGCGAAGACGATCATCGCTCCGATCCCAATCGTTGCGCTGACCCAGTAGCGGCGCGTGTGCGTGTTCGGGCCGGTCTCGTCAAAATGCATGGCGTAGCTCCTCTCTGAGCCGACGGTGACACCACCATCATACGCCTGAGAGCACGGCGGCCGGGGGTACTTGACGCATGACTCTCCCCGACTCTGGGTGCGGCTCGCCCACGCTGCTCGCCCGTGTAGCCCGCGCTGCCCACGTCGCCCGCGTAGCCCGCCCACGTCGGCCGCGCTACCCGCCCACGCAGCCCACGCTGTCCTCGTCGACCGCGCGCCGGGCAAGCATACGCGAGGGCCCGGCGCACCGAAGTACGCCGGGCCCTCGGGCCACTCATGCCGGTCAGACGCCCTTGAAGGCGGCCTTTCCGAGCTGGCGGTTCAGGTTTGCGATCACGTCAAGCGGGATCTGCTTGGGGCACACCGCCGCACACTCGCCGATGTTCGAGCAGGAGCCGAAGCCCTCCTCGTCCATCTGGTTGAGCATGTTGACAACGCGCTTGTAGTTCTCGGGCTTGCCCTGCGGGAGCAGGCCGAGGTGCGTGACCTTCGCGGAGGTGAAGAGCATCGCCGAGGCGTTCGGGCAGGCAGCCACGCACGCACCGCAGCCGATGCAGGCCGCGGCCTCGAACGCGCGATCCGCGTCCTGCTTCGGGACCGGGGTCGCGTGCGCGTCGGGGGCCGCACCCGTGTTGACGGAGATGTAGCCGCCGGCCTGGATGATGCGGTCCAGGGCGGAGCGGTTCACCACGAGGTCCTTGATGATCGGGAAGCCCGATGCACGCCACGGCTCGATCGTGATGACGTCGCCATCATGGAAGGAACGCATGTGCAGCTGGCAGGTCGTGGTGACCTCAGGGCCGTGAGCGATGCCGTTGATGACGATGCCACACTGCCCGCAGATGCCCTCGCGGCAGTCGGAGTCGAAGGCGATGGGTTCCTCGCCGCGTGCGAAGAGCTCTTCGTTCAGGACGTCGAGCATCTCCAGGAACGAGGACTCTTCCGAGATTCCCTTCACCTGGTATTCATGAATTGCGCCCTTGTCTTCGGGACCGTTTTGGCGCCAGATCCTCAGTGTCAGGTTCACTTGTAGCTCCGCTGCTTCAGCTCGATGTCGTTGTAAATCAGGTCTTCCTTGTGGAGGATCGGGGGCTCGCCTTCGCCAGCGAACTCCCAGGCCGCCACGTACAGGAACTTGTCGTCGTGACGCAGGGCCTCACCCTCGGGAGTCTGGGACTCCGCGCGGAAGTGGCCACCACACGACTCTTCACGGTGCAGCGCGTCGATGCACATGAGCTCGCCCAGCTCCATGAAGTCGGCCACGCGGCCGGCCTTCTCGAGGGACTGGTTGAGTTCGCCGATCGACTTGCCGGGAACGCGAACGTTCTTCCAGTAGTCGGCGCGCAGCTCGCGGATCATTCCGATGGCCTTCTTCAGGCCGGCCTCGGTGCGCTCCATGCCGCAGTACTCCCACATGATCTTGCCCAGCTCCTTGTGGAACGAGTCCACGGAGCGGGTGCCATTGATCGACATGAGGGTGTCGATGCGTCCCTGAGCCGACTCGAGAGCTTCCTTAACGGAAGGCGAGTTCTCGTCCAGCTTGGGCAGGTGGAAGCAGTGTGCCAGGTAGTCGTTGATCGTGTTGGGCAGGACGAAGTAGCCGTCCGACAGGCCCTGCATGAGCGCCGAGGCACCCAGGCGGTTCGCGCCGTGGTCGGAGAAGTTTGCCTCGCCGGCCACGTACAGACCGGGCAGGTTCGACTCGAGGTCGTAGTCAACCCACAGGCCACCCATGGTGTAGTGGACGGCGGGGTAGATGCGCATGGGCACCTCGTAGGGGTTGTCGCCCGTGATGCGCTCGTACATGTCGAAGAGGTTGCCGTACTTCGCGGAGACGGCGGCCTTGCCCATGCGGGAGATGGCCTCGGAGAAGTCGAGGTAGACGCCGCGGGCGACACCGTCGATCTTCGGGCCGACGCCGCGGCCCTCGTCGCACATGTTCTTGGCCTGACGCGATGCGATATCGCGGGGCACGAGGTTACCGAAGGACGGGTAGATGCGCTCCAGGTAGTAGTCGCGATCCTCTTCGGGGATCTGACGCGGGTCCTTCTCGCAGTCCTCGGCGCGCTTGGGAACCCAGATGCGACCGTCGTTACGCAGCGACTCCGACATGAGGGTCAGCTTCGACTGCTGGTCGCCGTGCTGGGGGATGCACGTGGGGTGGATCTGCGTGAAGCAGGGGTTGCCGAAGTAGGCGCCCTTGCGGTAGGCGCGCCAGATGGCGGTCGCGTTGCAGCCCATCGCGTTGGTGGACAGGAAGAACACGTTGCCGTAGCCGCCGGTGGCCAGGACGACCGCGTCGGCGATGAAGGTCTCGAGCTTGCCGGTGGACATGTCGCGGGCGATGATGCCGCGCGCCTTGCCCTCGTCGACGATGAGTTCGACCATCTCGTGGCGCGAGTGCTCGGTGACGGTCCCGGCCGCGACCTGACGCTCCAGCGCCTGGTAGGCGCCGATCAGCAGCTGCTGACCCGTCTGGCCACGGGCGTAGAAGGTACGAGACACCTGCACGCCACCGAAGGAGCGGTTGTCGAGGAGGCCGCCGTACTCGCGGGCGAAGGGGACGCCCTGCGCGACGCACTGGTCGATGATGTTGGCGCTGACCTCGGCGAGGCGGTAGACGTTGTCCTCGCGGGCGCGGTAGTCGCCGCCCTTGACCGTGTCGTAGAAGAGACGGTAGACGGAGTCGTTGTCGTTGCGGTAGTTCTTCGCAGCGTTGATACCACCCTGCGCGGCGATGGAGTGCGCGCGGCGGGCGGAGTCCTGGTAGAAGAAGCAGTCGACGTTGTAGCCCATTTCGCCGAGCGAGGCGGCGGCGGCGCCTCCCGCGAGGCCGGAGCCGACGATGATGACGCGCAGCTTACGGCGGTTGGCGGGGTTGACGAGCGCGGCGGTGAACTTGCGCTGCTCCCAGCGCTGCGCGATCGGGACGTCGTGGGGAGCCTTCGTGTCGGCGATCTTCTCGCCTTCACGGTAGAGGCCGTGGATGAGTGTATCGGTCATGATTGCGTGCCCTTCCTCAGTAGATCAAGCCGGTGACGATGGCGACGGGCGGGGCCATGAACATCACGAAGATGATCAGACCGACCAGGCCCGAGAGGACAACCAGAGGCTTGCGGGTGGCGGGGCGCACCCAGCCGAGCGACTGGAACATGGACCAGAAGCCGTGGGAGACGTGGATGCAGGCGCAGCCGACGAACACGGCGTAGAGGATCACGAGGACCGGCGACTGGAAGGACGCGATCATGCGGTCGTAAGGAGTGGTGACGTCAGCGCCGAAATTGGCGACCTTCGCGGGCAGGCTCACGGTGGTGAAGTGAGCGATGTGGAAGATCAGGATCAGCAGGATGAGGACACCGCTCATACGCATGGTGCGGGCCGCGTAGGAGTCCGTGACGGACTTCTTGACGACGTAGCGGGTGGAGCGGGCGCGACGCGAGCGCTTCCAGGTGTAGGCGGCGGCCCACAGGTGGATGATGAGCATCAGCGCCATGGCGGCGCGGAAGACCCAGATGAATCCGCCGTGCGGGAAGATCGGCACGAAAGCCTCTTCATGCAGCCAGTGCGCGTAGTCGTTGTAGACCTGCGCACCGAGGAACATCTTGAGGTTGCCGTAGGAGTGGAACAGCAAGAAGAAAACGAAAACGAAGCCCGAGACGGCCATCAGCTGCTTAATAAAGACGCTGGTGGTCCACGCGCGGCGCTTCTTCGTTGCGACATTTTGAGTGGCCATGCAATGAAGCATATCGGCGCGTTGCCCGGCGGCGGTAGGACGTTGGCACGAGACGGCGCGAGCAGGTTCCTCGCCTGCCCCAGCTTTCCGCTATTTTGCGCCGTTTTTGCCGCGTGAACAATCGGTGTACACCGCGACATTTTCGGCCCTCTGCGCGCGCTCGAGCAAGGCCGAAGGAGCCGAATAATGTGACATGGAGCGTTCCTATTTGGTGGTGGTCTTCGCACCCGCGCGGGTCAGGGGCGCGCGCATTTCGACGGCTTCCTCGACCGGGTTGCGGAAATAGCGCGGCCTACGCCCGATTTCGACGAACCCACGGGAGTTGTACAGGGCGATGGCCCCCTCGTTGGAGGGCCTCACGTCGAGGAAGATCTCGGCGGCGCCGGCCTGGCGCGCCCAGTCGAGGAGCGCGTCGAGGATCGCTCGCCCGACGCCGCGGCCTCGAGCATGGGGTGCGACCCCGATCGTCATGACGTCGGCCTGGTCTCCCCCGACTTTGACGCCGCCGTACCCGACGGGTTCCCCGGCCTCGTTCGTGGCGATCCAGTAGCGCGAGGCCGGCGAGGATAGTTCGTCGGCGAGCATGAAGGGGGTCCACGGGTCCTCGGGGAAGGTGACGGCCTCGAGGTCGACGAGGGACTGCAGGTCGTCGAGCGTGGCGACGCGCAGCTCGGCGGTCATAGGCGCGCGGTTGGCTGGCCCTGGATGTCGGGGCGGCGCAGGTAGAGGGGGTCGGTGCCCAGGCGGTCGCTCTCGCCGCGGGTCAGGCGCGTGGCGACGATGCGGCTCATGACGGCGGGGTCCAGCTCGATCTGGGGGCCCAGGTCGGCGCGCGCGAGCGCGGGCGCGGAGTGGGCGGGGATGGTGGCTCCGGCGACGACGAGGCCGGGGGCGTGTCGCATGGCGGCGAGGAGGGAGGCGACGTCCCCCACTTCGAGGCGGCCCTCGAGGGTGACGTCGTCGGGCCCGGCGGCCAGGTAGGAGCCCCAGTAGAGTTCGCGGCGGCGCGCGTCGGCGATCGCGTAGACGCGCGTGTCGGGAGGGAGCAGGTCGAGGCCTTGGCGGGCGATGACGTCGAGGGCTGACACGCCGTAGGCGGGCACGCCCGCGACGCGGGCGAGGACGCGGGCGGAGACGAGGCCGGCGCGCAGTCCCGTGAAGGGGGCGGGGCCGGTGCCCACGAGGACGCGGTCGATGCCCGCATCCGCGAGCTGGGCGGGCAGGCCGGCGGCCTGGAGGGCCTCGCGCACGAGGGGCGTGATGGATTCGGCGTGGTGGCGCCCCGAGTCGTTGTGGGCGCGGGCGATCACGCGGCCGTCTTCGATGATGGCGACGGCGGTGGCGGCTTGGGTGTCCAGGGCTATCTCTCGCACGGTGCGATCCTACTCGCCGTCGGTGCGATCGTCGCTGTCAGGGGCGTCCTGGTCGAGGCGCGTTCCCCCGTGGGCGGCGACGAGCGAGTCGAGGACGCCGTCCCAGCGGTGTCCGTGCGCGCGCAGGATGATGCGGCGCCGTCCGTCGTCCATGTGTTCGAGGTCGATGACGTCGCCGTCGCGCTGGGCTTGCCCGCCGCTCGCGCGGCGCACCTCGATGGCCAGGCGTTCTTCGCTCATGGCTTCGGTTTTGCCCTCGCCCCATTCGACGACGGTGACGGCCTCGTCGAGGGAGGAGTCGAGGTCGAGGGTCTCCAGGTCGTTCAGGTCGGTGATGCGGTAGGCGTCGGCGTGGATGAGGTCGGGGCCGCCACCGAGGGTGGGGTGGACGCGGGCGACGATGAATGTGGGTGACGCGACGCGGCCGCGCACGCCCATGCCGACGCCGATGCCCTGCGTGAGGGTGGTTTTGCCGGCGCCGAGCCCGCCCGAGAGCATGACGAGGTCCCCGGCCGCGAGGACGCGCCCGAGGGCTTCGCCAAGCGCCCGCGTCTGGTCGGCGTCGGAGGTGTCGACGGCGTAGGAGGCGATGGGCTGATCAGTCATGAGCGGTGCTCCCCTGGGTCGCGGTGGCCTCACCGACGTAGGCGCGGGGAATGTGGGCGCCCAGGCGGGTGACGATTTCGTAGTTGATGGTGGTCGCGGCGCGCGCCCAGTCGTCGGCCAGCGGATCGCCGTCGCGTCCGGCTCCGAAGAGGACGGCGAGGTCTCCGACGGCCGCGGGCGCGTCCCCGCTACGCGCGGTCGGGGTGCCCGCGTCGCCGTCTGCGGGCCCGAGGTCGACGATGAATTGGTCCATGCACACGCGTCCGATGAGGGGCGCCTCGAGGGGGCCGGAGGCGGTGTGGACGGTGACGCGCGCGCGGTTGGAGGCCGAGCGCAGGATGCCGTCGCCGTAGCCGAGGGGAACCAGGCCGACCCAGCGGCGCGTGGGCGCCACCCAGGTCCCGCCGTACGAGGCCGGGGTGCCTTCCTCGATGACCTTGACGGAGGTGAGGGGCGCGCGCAGGGTGAGGGCGGGGACCAGGTTCAGGTCGGTGGCGGAGGCGACGGCGGGGTCGGGGCTGAGGCCGTACAGGCCGATGCCGGCGCGCACCATGTCGTAGTGCGTCTCGGGGTGCCACAGGATCCCGGAGGTGGCGGCCAGGTGGCGGATGCGCGGCGTGATGCCCGCGTCGGCGAGGATCGCCAGGCCTTGTTCGAAGATGCGCACGTGGGTCGCGGTCGATGCGTTGCCCGCCTCGCTGGGGTCGTCGGCTCGCGACATGTGGCTCCACGCGCCGACGACGTCGACGAGGCCTTCGTCGGCCGCCATGCGCAGGGCCGAGGCCAGGGCGGGCAGGTCGGCCAGGGTCGAGCCCGCGCGGGACATGCCGGTGTCGATCTTGACGTGGACGCGGGCGGGGCGGCCCACCTGTCGGGCTGCGGCGCAGATGTCGGCGAGGACCCACGTCCAGGACACGGACACGTCGATGTCGGCGTCAATGGCCGCGGCGAAGTCGGAGGAGGAGGTGGAGATCCACGCGAGGAGGGGCGCGTCGGCGCGGGCGACCCCGGCCTCGTCCAGCCCTTCGCGCAGGGTGAAGGCTTCGGCGAGTTGGGCGACACCCAGCCAGTCGGCGCCGCCTTCCAGGGCGGCGAGCGCGACGGGGAGCAGGCCGTGCCCGTAGGCGTTGGCCTTGACGGTCGCGAGCTGGAGCGCGCCGGGGGCGGCGGCCCGCAGGACGCCCAGGTTGTGCCGGATGGCGGCCAGGTCGACAACCGCCTGCGACGGGTATCCCCGTCCTTCACCGTGTTCGTTCGTGGAAGTCACTCCCCTAGTATCTCACGCGAGCCCGAGCGCGCCGCGCGGCTGCGCCCGAGCCCTCCCGCCTCACAGCCCGTGCCCTCCCGCCTCACAGGCTGAGGGCGGCGAGCACTTCCGGGATTGCGTCAGCGATGTCACGCGCCTGAATGGGGGCGCGACCGTTGTATTCATCGGTGGCCAGCTTCGCCGCGCGACCGTGGAGCCACACGGCCGATACCAGTCGTTCGGGCGTGACGGCCTGCGGTTGTCCGTTCGGTCCTGGCAGCGCGTGCTCGTCCCTGACGGGGCGGGCGAGGATACCGGCGATCAGGCCTGCCAGGACGTCGCCGCTGCCCGCGACTCCCGCCCACGACGTGGTGGTCGGCGCGACCAGCGTGGAGTCGCAGCGGGTCACGCTGTCTTCCATGCTCTCCAGGTCGGGGAAATCCAACTCCGGGTCGATGAAGCTGGCGAGCAGCGCCTGATCGCGGAGCATGTCCGCGTATTCGAAGGAACGCACGATGGTCACCGGACCCTTGAGCACGACGTGGCAGCCCGTGGCATCGTGGAGGAGGTTCGCGTAGCTCAGGGGGGCTGCGGCGACCTCGTCCCGCTTCGTCGGCGTGCCGAGCCTCGTCAGCAGCCGTGCGGCCTCACCGTGGTGCGGGGTGAGGACGGTGGTCTCGGGGTTGATGGTGTCCGCCAGCTCCGGAATCAGGTCGAGGCCCCAGGCGTCGATGACGAGCGGAACGCCGGACTGGCCGCAGAATTGCGCGAGTTCGAGCGCGTCCTCGCGGCGGTCCTCGTCCAGTCCGGGGCCGATGAGGGCCGCCTGGATGCGCCCGCCCACCGTGACGACGCCCGGCTCGGCGCACAGCACGAGGTCTTGGACGCGCCGGGTGGAGTTCAGGCGCACCATGCCGACGCCGGACGCCAAAGCTCCGCGCGTGGCGAGCAGGCCGGCACCCGGGTAGGTGTCGGATCCGGCGACGAGGCCGACGACGCCACGCGCGTACTTGTCGTCGTCAAAGGCCGGGGCTTGAACGAATCGACTACTGCCGGTTCCGTCGTAGAAGTACACCGGGACCTCGCCGCTCGTTTCCTCCGTGTCAGCGGGCGTCAGGCCAACGAGTCCGGTCCACTCCATGTCGATGAGTTCCAAGGCACCACAATATTGCGCGGCGGGCGCCAGGATCTGGGCGCGCTTGAAGCTGCCCACGGCCATCGTGTGCGTGGCGCGCATGACGGCGCCCTTCACGTTCCCCTCGTCGTCGGTGAGGCCCGACGGCACGTCGATTGCGATGACTTTCTTGGGGTGGGCACGCAGTTCCTCGTTCAGGCACGTCACTGAATCCGCGAGCTCGCCACCGAGGGGGCCTTTCGCACCGATGCCGACGATGCCGTCGATCCATACGCGCGCCCCGCAGATGGTGTTCCATTCGGGGGTCCCGTTGAGGGAGCGCAGGGAGCGTCCCGCCAGCTCGACGATGCCGACGCCGGATTCCCGTGCCGCGGCCAGGGCCCGCGCGTGGCAGGTGGGCTTCAGCAGGAAGGCGGTGACGACCATTCCTCGCGCCGCAAGTATTGAGCAGGCGTAGAGGGCGTCCCCGCCGTTGTCTCCGCCGCCGACGAAGGCGACCACGCAGGTATCCGTGTCTTCGATGTGGGCGGCCGCCTCATCGATGCCGAGGCCGTCTCGCAGCCGAGTGACGGCGGTCGTGACCGGAAGATCCCACAGCCAGGCGATTGGGTCGGAGAGGTAGCGAACCTGGTCTGCGACTTTCTCTGCGACCTGGCGCATGTAGCGGTCGGGGTCTCCCTCGGCCGTCGCGGCCTCAACGTGCGCGCGTTCGATGGCACGCGACTCGGCGAATGACAGGGCACGACCGTCCAGGATCAACATGCGGTCAATTCTCCCACATCTCACTCCCCTCTACGCTGCGCGCCTGTCGAGACGTTCAACCACTTGACATATCGTCATCGGCTAGCGGAATTCCGCCGAGCTCAGGAGGCGCATCGTAACTGAGACCTAGGCAACGAAGGCCGTGATGAGGGGGATTTCGGTGGACGATTCGCCTTCCACCAGATGGACGCGATCTTCACACAGAGCACCCACGGAGAGTAGACTACCGATCGTTAAGGTTACACGCACAACAGGAACGATAGGGCACACACCTCATGAAGCACACCCCCTCTGAGGACTCGCAATGAGCATGCCGATACCTCCGATCGGTCCCCTGACGGGACTAAGCACCTCGAAGTCTTTTTCGTGGACCTTCGCGATAGACGTGGACACCGCCTTAGGGGCAGTTGCCCAGTTCGATACTTTCGATGAGGATCTGACACAAGCTGACACGTTCATCAGAGGGGCGCTTGGCCTCATGTCACACCAGAGCGCCCGATGCGCCTTTGATATTGTCTTCGACTACTCGCAACTATCCGACGCCTGCGACACCGTGAACCACCAAGCCGACAAGCTCAAAGAGGCTCTTTCCACCTATGGAGCGGCGATGAACACTGTACGGGATAAGTACAAAGATCTAATCGCCTTCGCACAGACCGCAGGGCTCTCAGTTGTCGGCGACTACACAAATTGCACCGTTACCCTCGACGCTTCCGGCTCCTCACAGCAAGATTTCATGTATGGCCTTGCACAATCGGCCCTCAACAACGCCAAGAGCCTCCAGAAAATGGCCGAGCAGGAGTTCGCGACGGCACTCAACGACGTCGACACGACCCTCTGGGAAAAGACGCTGACGAGCCTCATCGATCAACTGAAGGATACATACATTCCCAATCCCGAACACCCCGTTGCTTCGACGACGAGTGCCCTAGGCGGCTGGTCTGACCTTGCTAGCAACGCGTGGCGCGCGGGGCACGCGTGGTTCCATAACGGCCACTATGCCCCTCCCGAGGATTTTGCGCAGTTATCGAAGTGGAAACAGCTCACTGCGAAAGGCGACCTGTCCAACTGGACGCGATACGCGACGCACCGCGAGGGCGAAGTTCCGAAGATACCCGGCGCCGTCGAAGGACTCGAAAAGGTCGGCAAGGTAGCCGGTGTCGTCGGCGCCGTCGCAGAAGGCGGCATCAACGCCTACAACTCCTACCAGTCCGACACCATCAACCATCCGGACATGGGTGAAGGTGAGAAGATCACGCGTGCCGGAGTCAAGGGGGTTGCGACGGGTGCCGCCAGCTGGGCCGGCGCGACCTACGGCGCGGAGCTGGGAGCCACGATCGGCGCGGCAGGCGGACCGGTCGGTATTGTTGTCGGAGGAGTCGTGGGCGGCGTCGTCGGAGGACTAGCCGCAAGTAAGGTAGCCGACGTAGCGGCTGATTGGTTCAACGACAACGTGGTCGACGGGGCGTTTAGTCTCTTCGGAAAGAAGTAGAAACATGATGGCTGGAATCGTCTGTCTAGCACTTGGTTGCCTCCTTATTCATGCGTGGTGGCTCGAAACATACACGGACTCGCCGCTTGCCAGATCGTGGCGGAGGATGTCTGCGGCATTGTCCCCCACGCGCAACGCTCAAGCAATACTGCGCCCCTGCGTCGGCCTCATGTTCGTCGGTGCCGGATTTGGGATGCTCCTACAGAAGATCGGAGCTCCCACATTCCTCTGGTACCCGTTCGGGGCTGCTGGTCTGCTCGCCCTTGTCATTGGTGTCGTGTATTTGTTGCCGTTTCCTCTGCCTCGTTTTGCTGATCCGCATTATCAATACTTGAAGCGTCACGGGCTGCTCGACGCGACGGGGCGCCCGCTGCCCGACGAAGTCATTAATCGCATTCTCGC
>CATWCG010000033.1:0-11409 GCA_958349165.1 uncultured Actinomyces sp.
AGTCGCTCACCCACTGGCCGTCCTGCGGGGCGGGAGCCGGATCGGGCTCAGGCGCGGGCGTCGGCTCCGGGCTCGGCGCAGGCGTCGGCTCAGGCGTCGGTTCAGGCGCGGGCGTCGGATCCGGGCTCGGCTCGGGCGTCGGTTCCGGAGAAGGCTCAGGCGCAGGCGTCGGGGTGCCCGGCAGCTTGATCGTGAGAGTGGTCGTCAGGTACGAGGCGTCACGCACCTGGACGCGCAGGCTCACGTCCGGCGCGGACGGGGTCCACGGGAAGGTCACCGAAGAGGCGGCCGCCCCCTCCCCGCCGTCCGCCACAGTCGTCCAGTCGCGCACGAGCGTCTCGGTGCCGTCCGCGCCGACCTGCACGGCGCGCACCTGCGCCGTCCCGGCGATGCCACCGGCAACCGTCGCGGTCACGTCGACCGACACCCCGGCCTCGCCCGTGTACGTGTAGCCCCCACCGGCCTCGGCGATAGAAGCACCCGAGAGGGCCATCGACGCAGCCGTGTAGGTGTGCAGGTGCGAAGCATCAAAACCGGCCGCCTCGAGGGCGTCCTTGGCGACGTTCCACGCCGGCGACCCCTCGGCCGCGGCGACGTAGACCTGCGTGTCCTCCTTCTTCTCGTCGCTCAGCTCCGGCTCAAGGTCGAGGCGGGTGAGCGTCGAAGGCAGGACGAGGACGCGCGGGACGTCCGCGCCGAAGGACACGCGCGTCATACCCTCGCCGAAGTAGGCGCTCTGGCGGCGACCGTTCGTCGGGCGCCCGTCGTAGACGAAGGAGCCGTCCACTCCTCCGCGCACGACGATTCGGCGCGGCATGGGAACCCAGCTGCCCTCCATCCGGATCGAGGCCACCGTGGAGCCGTATTCAACGAGCTCCAGGGAGTTTCCGGTGACGCCACTCGAGCGCTCGACCGAGTCGGGGATCACCAGCTCGGCCAGGGACGCGCACCCGGCGAAAGCCTCGTCGCCGATGGTCGTCACGCCCTCGGGCAGGACGACGCGGGTCAGCGCCTTGTTGTTGGCAAACGCCGAGGCGCCGACCTCGACCGTGCCCGCGCGCACCGTGTAGTCGGTGATGGTATTCGCCGCTGGGGAAAGCAGGAGGTGCAGTCCATCGTCCGCCTTGCGGTACAGGACGTTGCTGTCGGCCGAGTACACCGCGTTATCGGCGGACACGGTCAACGTGGCGATCGTGCGGTCGTTGTACAGGGCGGTCTCGCCGAAGGAGGAGACGCCCGCGCCGATGTGGAACGAGGCCAGGGCCGAGTTCTCCGAGAAAGCCTGCTCGCCAACCGTGGTCACCGAGTCGGGCAGACTCACGGTAGGAACCGCGGTGCGGCTGAACGCGAAGTCGCCAATCGTCGTCAGGCGACCCAGCTCGGGACGGAAATTGACTCCATTCTTGGCGCTCGTGGACTCAAACGCGCTGCCACCCAGCGAGATCGCGCCTCCCAGATCAATGCTGTCCAGCTTGCCAGCAGAGCAGAAGGCACAGGTGCCGACCGTCTCGAACTTCTCGGGCAGGGACAGCGCGGTGAGCGCGGAGAGACGGAACGCCTCGTCCCCGATCGCTCGCAGACTATCGGGCAGCGCCACGGTGGTGATACCCGCCTTCTGGAAGGCCTTGGGCGCGATGCTCGCGACCCCGTCCAGCACCGTGTACGAGCCGCCTGTGTTCTTGGCCGCCGGGTAGAGGATCAGGCGCGAGTGATCCTTGGAGTACAAGACCCCGTCGATGCTCTCGTAGTTCGGGTTCGCGGGGTCGACCTCGACGCCGGTCAGCGCGGTCGTCTCAGCGTACCCCGAGGTCACCGCATCAGCGGCGACGGTCGGCCCCAGCTTGATCGACGTGAGCGCCGAGTCGTAGTCGAAGACCTCGGCGCCGATCGTCACCACGGAGCGAGGCAGCTCAATGGCTTCCAGGCTCGTGTTCGCGAACGCCCGCTCACCGATCATCGTCAGCTGGGAGGGCCGAGCCGCATCGTCCTGGAAAGCGACCTTCTTCAGCGAGGAGTACATGAAGGCCTCGTTGCCGATGCTGCGCACGGCGGCGGGGATCGTCACGCGTTCCACGGTCGAGCTCGCGAAGGCGCGCTCGCCGATGTCGGTGACGCCCGCGGGGATGACGACGTCGGTCGCGCTGCCCTTGTAGGCAGTGAGAACGCCGTTCTCGTTGACCTCGAAGTCGTCGGCTTCGGCTGCTCGCACCGTGAGGGGGATCGAGGCGGTCTTGACTACTCCCGCCGCGTCGGTGACGGTCGCGCTCAGCGTGCCCGCTCCAGCGTGATCTGCGCCCGTCACTGTGGCGCTCGTCGTTCCCTCGACGCCTGCGACCGTGGCCAGGTCGGCGGGCTCCACCGACCAGCTAATGTCACGGCCCTGCAGAGAGGGCGCCAGGTAGGCCTTCACGGTGCCTTCCTCGCCCACCTTGACGGCCAGCGCGGATTGCTCCAGCTCGATGCCCGCATCCTCGGAGATCGTGCGCACGTGGACCTGCGCGGCGGCCGACAAGCTCGGCTGGGTCGCGTCGGTCGCAGTGATGGTCGCGTCGCCCGCGGCCAGAGCCTGGACCTCGCCGTTCTCGTTCACGGTCGCCACGGCCTCGTTCGAGGAGGACCACACGAGGTCGGTGACGTTCGCGTTCGAGGGCTCGTAGGAGGCGGTGAGCGCGAGCTTGTCTCCCGCGACGACCGTGGAGGTCTGCGGGGCCAGCGACAGGGAGGTCATCGGGATGGTCTGGAAGCGGATCTGCTGGCGGGTCTGGTTCTTGCCCCAGTCCCACGCGTACAGGTAGGAGGTCGCCGGGTCGGTAGAATCCGCGCGGTCGACCAGATCCTTCCAGGCGATCTCGTAGTGCTTGGAGTAGGTGCCGTCGGGCTGACGGTTCGCGCCCACGACCTCCTTCTCGTCGTAATAGTGACGAGAGTCGGGAGACTCGGAGAAAGCGATGCCAGCCAGAGGCGAATGATCGGAGACATCGAAGGACACGACGCGCCCCTCGCCCTCGCCCGTCACCGCAACGTTCGACATGACAGGTGCCTGTGTGTCCAAGGAAAACTGCCAGGTCATCTGCTGGGTCGAGGACGAGGGAGCCACGGAGGAGGCCTCGATCGTCAGCGTGTAGCGCCCGTCGGGCAGCTCGTTGCCGGCCTCGTCGAAACCGTCGAAGACCGGATTGTTGCCCTCCTGGCTCTCGACGGGCACAATCGCGCCCGCGGAATAGCTGAACAAGGACTTCTTCGCACGCTCGAAGGTGTAGGAGCGCACGGTCTGGCCGGCCTCGTTCGTGTACGTGTAGGTCAGCTTCGGCGTGTTACGCAGCAGGCACGTGCGCGGCAGCATCTTGTTGGGCGCCTCCTGCTCGGCCGAGCGCGACATGATGAAGGAGGCGGGGTCGACGGCACGCACGGCGGTGGCGTCCTGGCCGTCCAGCGGGTTGAGCGCGCCCAGGGGCACGTCCGTCGCCGGGTTCATAAGGGTCGAGGAGCAGGCGTGCGCGGTGCTCGTCGTGCCGTCGTACCACTTGCCGTCGAAGATGGCGGGCGCGCCCCACGAGCCGTAGAAGCCCATGTAGGGCACCGTCAGGTCGGGGGTGCCATCCGTGCTCGTGAAGGTGACGGCTCCGTCGATGAAGGTGCCCTTGGGGGCGTTGGCGTTCGCGTAGGAGGCGAAGGCCGAGCGCGGGGTCACAGTGACGGTCACGGTGGCGGCTCCCTGGGCGGGGACGGTCACCGAGTCGGCGGAGAAGGTCAGGTCGATGCCCCGCCCCGCCCAGTTGGTGGAGTGCTCCGTGAAGAGCCCGTCCTCGACGATCTCGGACAGCGCCTGGCCGCCCAGGGTGTAGGAGCGGGCCTCGTTGGAGACGTTGGTCAGGCTCACCTGGAAGGTCCAGCCCTGCGTGCCATCCCCCAGGTCGGCCTTGGGACGCGAGGGGTTCGCGGCGCCCACCACGGTCGGGTACACGAACGAGGTCGTGGCAGCCAGGGCGTCCACCTGGCCCGCGCCGACGCGACGCGGCGAGTAGTAGGTGCCGTTGTTCTGGTCGACGTCGAGCAGCGGGTGGGCGGTGCCCATCAGGAAGTTCGTGACGATCGAGGTCTTCTCGGAGGCGCTCACGTTCGCGAACGCCGGATCCTCATTGATGCGCTGGCGCACGAGTGCGGCGATGCCCGCGACCTGCGGGGTCGCCATCGAGGTGCCGGACATGGCCCGGTACTCGCCCCCCAGGACGGCGGACATGATGGCACCGCCGGGGGCGGCGACCTCGGGCTTGAGAGCCAGGTCGGGGGTGACGCCCCAGGACGTGAAGTCCGAGACCGTGGGGTTAGCGGAGGCTAGCGTGAGGCCGGCGTGCGGGTTCGAGACGGAGATGGAGTGGGAGTCGGCGGCGTTGATGGCCGCGATCAGCGCGTCCTTCTCCTTCTTCGTGATGGTCACGGTCGCCAGCGTGTGGGTGGACTCGATGGTCGCCACGTAGGGGGTGTCCGCGTCTTCGGCGTCTCCGATGATGAGGGCGGCGGGCGTGGAGCTCAGCTTGGTGAGCGCGCTGACCTTGGCCTCGTGCGTCATGTCGGCCCCGGTCGCGCTGTCCGACCCGCCGCGGTCCTCCAGGACGATGACGGAGGAGAGGTCGCCGGGGTGCTCAGCAGTGAGTTTGTTGAGGGCCGCGCCGTCACCGATACCGGCATAAACGAGGGTGTATGTCCCCTTGGGGATGTCGAGCAGGCTGGGGACGACAGCGTCCTTGAGGCCGCGCGACTTGCGGTAGACGATCTGCTTGTCACCGTGGGTGAGGTAAGGCAGGGCGTCCTGGTTGTTGACCGAGGCGACGGCCAGCGTCGAGGGGTAGGAGGCCGGCTCGGAGACCGTGCCCGCGTCGGGGTCGCTCGCGTAGGGCTTGCCCTTGCCGGTGTAGTTGGAGTAGGCGCTCGAGTAGGAGTTGCCCGCGGCGGCGTTGACGCTCACGCCCGCGGCGGCGAGGTTCTTGTACACCTCTGCGTAGACGGTGTCCGCCTCGGTTCCCATGCCGGCGTCGTCGCCGAGGGACAGGTTGATCGAGTCGGGCTTGATGACGACCGCGTCGTCGAGGGCGGCGAGCACGGTGCTGTCGGGGATTGACCCGTCCTTGTCGGCGGCGACCTTCGCGACGATGATCTGCGCGTTGGGGGCGGTACCCTGCAGGTCGGGCGCGTTCGCCGCCGCGATGGCGGCCACGTGCGTGCCGTGGGAGAGATCCTTGGTGGAGGTGGGAAGCACGTTGGCGTCGTTGTCGGCGTAGTCGAAGACGAAGGGGATCTTCGAGTTCAGGTACGCGCCGCTCTTGCCGTGGCTGAGCGTGCCCACGAGGGACTCGACGTCCCGCTGTGTCAAGCGGACGGGGACGCCGTCCATGGAGCCGGAGAACGCCGGGTGGGTTGCTTCGATGCCCGTGTCGATCACCTCGATGACCTGCTTGTCACCTTTGACGGTGGTCTGGTTCGCGCGGGTCATCTCCAGGGAGGAGCCGTTCTTCAGGTCGGGGTTGACGGCGTCCGCGCCGGCCGCGGTGGTCTCACCGTCGACGACCAGCGGCTTGTGGTGGCGTTCGATGAAGGCGCTTTTGACGCCCTCGGTGTGTGTGATGGCCTCGAGGGAGGAGGCGGGGGCACTGATCGCGAAGCCGTCGAAGGCGTGGGTGTAGTCGGCGACGTCGGTGACGTCGGCGCCGGGGACCGTGTGCTCGACCGAGTCCTCGATCCGGTCCTTGACCGTCTCATGCTTGGTCTGGGAGGAGAGCCCGAAAACGCGGCGATACCAGGGAATACCGACGCTTCCGTCCTCCAGTGCGACGATGATCGTCACCGGGGTGTCGTCGGCGCCCTCGGGCGCGGTGATCGGGGTGGGGTCCCCGGCCTCGTCGGTTGCGCCGGGCTGGGGACCGTCTCCCGATTGCGCCTCGTTCGACGAGGCCTGGGTGCCCTGGGCAGCCCCGGCGGCGACGTTGGGGGCCTGGGTTTCCTCCTCGGCGGCGAAGGCCGCCGGGGTGCTGACTGTGGTCGCGGCGAGGGCGCCGGCCACTACCAGCGCCAGTGCCGTGATGGAACGATGGGACATCTCTGGCTCACTTGATTGACAACTGGGCGTCGGGCGCGCGTCTTCGCTGCGCACCCAGCGTCAAGGGTAGAGTCATTGCCCGACAGAACCTAGACCTCACCCCCTTTCTTTCTCATTATGTGTCAAGTGCTTGATCACCAGACTTTGATAGCGTAAACTTCCCTGGTTTAGGCGCGCCTTACTTTGAATGTTTCTGCGTTATTTCGGGCGTCCGCGCCGGATGCGACAACCCGCCGGACGGCCTCGGACCCTACGGTCCGCACGCCACCCGGCGGGTCGATGAGTGCGCGGCGCGTCGCCCGCGCGAGGAGGACTCAGAGAATAACTGCCGTCCCCGTCGCGATCGCTGCGAGCATGCCATTATTCGCGCCGGCGGTGAAGTAGTCGACCTTCACGCCGACGACGGCGTTGGCGCCCATCGCCTGCGCGCGGGCACACATCTCGTTGACGGCGGTAGCCGACGCGTTGCCGATCTCCTCCTCGTACTGGGAGGCGCGCCCGCCGAACATGTTGGACAGGCCCGCGCCGAAGTCCTTGAACATGTTGACGCCCGCGAAGGTCTCGCCGGACACCATGCCGATGTAGCGCTTAATCGGCGCACCCTCAACAGTCGGGGTCGTCACCACAAGCATCATGTTCTCCTTTGGTTAAGTCGTGAACAAACCAACAATACCTATGCCCCCGCCACGGGGCCACCAGGGAAGCCCGAACGCCGCGGCGGCCGCCTTGTCAGGCTCGGACGCCACACCCTACTGCACGGCTGCCGACCGGCGCTTCACAGGGTGGCGGATGATCGTCTTCAACTTGTCGGGGGCAACCCTGCGGGCGTCCGACAGGTAGACCTCGTGATGACGCCTCGCCTCCGACAGATCGAGCTCATAGCCCACCTCCCGCGCGTAAGCGTCCATGGCCTCGACCGTGGCCGGTTCACTGTCGTAGCTGCCCACGTGCAGGCACTGGACGCACAGCCCCTCGTCCACCACAAGAAATTCAGCGATTGAGCAGTCAACCTTCTTTTTCTGCGTCGCCTCCTGGACCGCCCAGTCAAAGACCTCGCGCGTCACGAAGCCCGGCAGGCGGATGACGGCGATCCAGTGGAAGGCCTCCTTGTGGGCGTAGTCGGCGCCCTCGATGCCCTCTTGCCACCAGAAACCCTCAAGGGGCGGCACGACGAAGTCAACGTAGCCGTCGATCCGGCGGACGCCCTTCTTACTCATCTTGATGGTGTAGGAGATGGCGTACAGGATCGCAATCGCCCGCTGGTAGGCGCCGTTCTCCTCGTTGGGATCTCCGCTGCCGCGCACCGCCACGACGGTCATGGGAGGGACCTCGACAATGCTAGGGCCCTTCTTCGGGGCGTACAGTTCCTTGCATTCCTTCTTCACGTCATAGGCCACGTCGCACTCCTTCGGTTGCCAGCCAGGATACCGCGATCCCCTCCCGTGAATCCACCTCCGCCGCGGCGCCTCGGTGGTAGCATCCGATTGTCCACTCGATTCACGGGCGCACCGGTGCGCCCGACGCTCATGCGGGGCAACGCCATGAACATGCACGTCTACGGCTCCAACGCCGACGACTCCCCCACCGTCTTGCTCATCCACCCGATGCTTTCCTCGGCCTCGGGCATAAAAATTGCGGTCGCCGACCACATGGGCGCGGGGCTGCGCTTCCTCGCGCCCGACCTGTCCGCCCACGGGGACGAGGCCTCGGCCCCCTACGTGTCAGCAGCCGACGAGGCGGCGGCGATCCATTCCTGGCTCGTGGAACACGATGCCACGCACCTGGCGCTCGTGTTCGGGGCGTCACTCGGCGGGGTCGTACTCTTTGAACTGCTGCGATTCCCCGACCTCTCCTTCGATCGAGTGTTTGTTGAAGGGGTGAGCTTCTATTCGGGCGGGCCCGTAGCTCGAGCGGGAGGAGCCGTCCTCGGCCGCGTCATGATAGCCAAGCGCCGCAAGGCCGCGCGCGACCCCGAGGCCGGGGTCCGCAAGCTCGCGCACCTCTTCGGCGAGGAGGCCGCGCGCCCCATGACTCACTCGCTCATCGCGATGAGCGAGGACAGCATCCGCGCGATCGCCCGCGACTGCTCGCGGGTCACCCTGCCACACCTCTCCCCCGACGTTCAGCGCCGCTGCACGTTCGCCTACGGGGAGAAAGACTCGGACCTGCGCCTCGCACGCCGCACGATCCCTCGGCTCTACCCTGAGGCCGGGCTGCGCGTGTGGCCGGGGTGGGGTCACTGCGAGCGCATGAGCCGTGACTCGGTCGCCTACGGGGCGATGCTGAGGGCGATTGCCCTGGGCTCGGCGCCTACCGATCGTTCGTGAAGGAGGCGATCACGCAGGGAATTCGACCTCGCACGACGCGGTAGGTGACGCCCGTGCAGCCCATGCGCTCAAAGAACGCCCGGTAGGATGCCGGATCAAAGTGCTCCTGGAAGTGCACGCCGAATCGGGAGATTAGCCTCAGGAACATGGTGTGCGCGCGCTTCTTGGGAATCACGTAGGTGGGTACGATAATCATGCCGCCCGGGCGCACGACCCGCTTGATCTCCTTGAGCGCGTCGCCCGGTTCAGGCAGCAAGTGGATGACGTTGCCCGCCACGACAGCATCGAACGAGTCGTCCGCGTAGTGCAAGTCGGTAATGTCCGCCTGCTCGACGACCACGTGCGGGAACCGTGCGAGCTTCTTGCGTGCCTGCTTGAGCATCCCCTCGGAGTAGTCGGTCGCGACCACGCGCGCGCATGCGGGGGCGATGGCTGCGGCGATCGCCCCCGTGCCGCACGCACATTCGAGCACGGTGTCGCCGGGGCGAATCAACCGGGCCACGGCTGCCCCCGTCGCCGCGTACACCGCCCGGTTCGCTGTGTTGACGACGACGTCATAGAGAGGTGCGACCCGATCCCAGAACATTGCTGAACACCTCCGTGTGCCTGTCGAACGCGCACACCGACGGCGGCGCATCAGTACGTTACTGGCAATGCTACGCCCGCGGCTGCGATGCCGGTGCGAAAACGAGGTTTTGTACACGGCAACAGAAGCGCGAGGACACATCCGGATAGGCTATGCGCATCCGGATAGGTTACTAAGCTATCCGGATGTTCGTAACCTATCCACGTGTTCGTAACCTATCCGCGTCCTCGCGCGCGGCGGGCGTGGATGAGCGCGCCGACGCCGTGGGCCACGAAGCCGAGGATGCTGTAGCCCACCCCGTAGATCAAGGCGCTGTCGTTCAAGAACAGGAACATCGGCGCCAGGAAGCACGCGAAGGGTGCGAGCAGCCACAGGAGGCTGAAGCCCTCCTTCACGCCGTCCCACGCGCCGACGACTATCGCCAGGAGGGGCAGGATGACGAGCAGGATCAGGAACACGAGGCTCTTCACGATCTCCATCGAGTCCGAGGCGCGCGAGACACCAAACCATGCCGCCAGCACCAGCAGGTAGATGCCGAAGAGCGCGACGATACGAATCCACGTTGATGTTGTCATCCACCTCATAACCCAATGATACCTGCGGTACACGAGTAAATACTCTCTTTGACACATGAGCACCCCGAGCCTAGAAAAAGGCGCGCGAAACCAAGCGTCGCGGGGCTTGCGACGCTGTCAGAGGAGCGCAGGACTAGCTGCAGAAGCTGCCGAAGAAACCTCGCTTCTTCGCGGCGGCAGCGTACTCCTCGTCGGTATGGTCCTTATCGCACCACTGATCCGCGGGCACCTTCTCCTTCACCGAGTCGATGTGCTTGC
This sequence comes from uncultured Actinomyces sp., assembly GCA_958349165.1. Lineage (GTDB taxonomy): Bacteria > Actinomycetota > Actinomycetes > Actinomycetales > Actinomycetaceae > Pauljensenia. Next base: position 9,841 of record CATWCG010000033.1, read on the forward strand.
CGCAGCCCTTCCACGTGGTCTTTCCGCATACCTCGCAGGTGGTGGGTCGACACATGATATTTTCCTTTCGTTGTTGCGCGCCGAATCCGTCGGCGGATCCGCGCCATGGTGCTCTGAGTTCTCCCCAGCGGGCTGGTTGCGCCGTCGCGTTAGGCCAGCCGGAGGAACAATTCTTCGAGCTCGTTGAGCGTCATGCTGTCGGTTTTGACAAGAGATTCTACCGCTTCGGGCGCCAGCGCATCATCGTTTTCGTGGTCGGCGTCCTCGATCGCGCACTGGGACATGATCGTGGCGACCGCTAGGTAGCTGGCGCGCTTCATCGCGGAGTTGACGGCCGCGAACTGGATGAGCACCTCCCGACAATTCGCGTCCCCACTCTCGATATTGGCAATGAGGCTGTCCATCTGCCCGCGGGCGCGCTTGAGGCGGTTCACGACCTGCTTGCGCGTCGTCATGCGCGCCCCTCCCCCGTCACGAGGACGGCCTCGGCCTTCTCGCCGAGCCACGCCCGCAGGGTCTGGATACCGCCCGAGAGCATGGTGACGTTGAAGCCCGCCGCGCGCACGATGCGGTAGCCGATCCATGAACGGACGCCCGCGGCGCACATGACGACGAAGGGTCGCTCGCCGACACTCTCGTCAACCCAGGTGCGGACTTCGTCCAGGCGGTCGCGCAGCTGCGTGTGCGGGATGTTCAGGGAGTTGGGCATGTGCCCGGCCGCGTACTCCCCCATCGTGCGCACGTCGAGGACCGGCATATCCTCGGTCAGGGCGTCCGGGCCGGTCAGGATGAGCTCGCCGGTCAACACGTTGTGGGCGACCATGCCGGTCTGGTTGACGGGGTCCTTGGCCTGGCCGTAGGGCGGCGCGTAGGCTAGGTCCAGGTCGATGAGGTCCGGCGCCTTCATACCGGCGCGCATCGCGGTGGCGATCACGTCGATGCGCCGGTCCACGCCGTCGGCGCCCACGGCTTGCGCGCCGAGGATCGCTCCGCCCGCTCCCACGTGCATGAGGATGTGCACGGGCTGCGCTCCGGGGAAATAGCCCGCGTGCTGGTTGGCGTGCGTGTGCACCGTGAAGTAGCGCGTGCCCGCCGCGTCCAGGGCCTGGCGATTCTCGCCCGTCATGGCAGCGGTGAGCCCGCCAATGCGGACGATCGCGGTGCCCTGGGGCCTCGGGATGGGGCGCGCGGTGGCGCCGCCCGTGTCCGCGTCGGCGATCGCGTCTGCGACGAGGCGTCCGCCGCGGTTCGCGGGTCCGGCCAGGGCGACGGGGCGGTCGTGGTCGCGGCCGACCGTGGCGTCGCCGACGGCATACACGTCGCTTGCGCTCGTTCGCCCGCGGTCGTCGACGAGGATGTAGCCGCCCCGGGTCTCGATGCCGGCCGCCTCGGCGACGGCCGTATCGGGGCGGACACCGGTCGACAGGACGATGACGTCGGCGCTCAGGACGGTGCCGTCGGACAGGGTCACGGAGTCACGGTCGTCGCCGTGGACGATGGACTGGGCTGCGACGCCGGCGTGAACGTGCACGCCGAGGGCGCGCAGCTCCTGCGTCACCAGCGTGGCCA
>CATWCG010000034.1:0-11299 GCA_958349165.1 uncultured Actinomyces sp.
TTTATCATCGCAATCCTGGTCGGCATCATCATTTTCCCAATGCTGCCACTCGAATACCGCGACCGCGTCATCGCGGTCCTCACCCACCCACTGCACTACCTGGGCTTGGGTAACTGGTAGGACGAGGCCTGCGCCAGATCCACAGCAGAGGGGGTGGGGTTTCCAACCGGGAAGCCCACCCCCTCACTCAAGGAGCCTGTGCACCTCGCACGGAAAGGCGCGGACACATGCACAGGGTGCACAGCACCATCGACCTCCTGCACACCTCATGCGAACAAGCACTGAACACCCCACGAGAGCGGCCAATGGTCACCACCTTGACAGAACCCCACCTCCTCCTTATCCTTAGCTGAAACGTTTCATCCTCATCGCGGAGGAGCAATGACCGCTTCATCACACAACCTCGTCGCCCACCTCATCGAGCTGTCCAACCAGATCGGCGCGGACACGGAATACACGCGCTCGGGGGGCGGGAACTCGTCCGCAAAAATCGGAGATACCCTCCTCATCAAGCCCAGCGGGGTTCCACTCGCGACCCTGCGCGAGGAAGACCTGGTCCCACTCGACATTCCGACCCTTCTCCACGCTTTCCATCACCCAGAGGAACTCCCCAGTAACGAAGACCCCGTTCGCGCGGCGGCCCAGCTCGCACAGCGCGGCGCGTTCGAGCGTCGCCCCAGCGTCGAGCTCCTCTTTCACGCGCTCATCCCCGATCCGCTCGTCATCCACCTGCACCCGCTGACAGCCAACGCGATCACGTGCAACACTCGCGGCGAGGAGCTGTGCGAGCAGATTCTCGGCGACCAGGCGCTGTGGGTCGACTACACGGATCCGGGCATCCCGCTGGCACGCCTCATCGACGAGCGTCGCCGCGCCTTCACGGCCACGCACGGCACTCCCCCGCCGGCGATCACGCTCCTCGGCAATCACGGCATCATCGTCTCGGGTCCGACGAAGGACGCGATCCTCGAGCGCATCGACTTCCTGACGTCCGCGATCCGCGCGGCCATCGACGAGGCCGGGACCGCCTTCTCGGGTTCACCTTCCCGGGTGGCCGAGGCGTTCCGTCGCGCGGTGGACGCGCCGAGCGTCGCGTTGTCGACGGACGGCCTGTCGGCGCTCGCGTCGGCACCTGGAGGGCCGCTGATCCCCGATCAGATCGTGTACGCAGGTTCCTTCCCGGTGGTCCTGGAGGCGACCGACACGGAGGACATTGTGTCGGCGAAGGTGTCGTTGCACCGCGCGCAGCACGGGCGCAGCCCCATTGTCGCCGTCATTCCCGGACTCGCGGTGGCGGCTGTGGGATGCACGAACGAGGCCTCGGATAACGCGTTGCACACCTTCCTGGACGCGTTGCGCGTCACGCGGGACGCGAACCTGCTCGGGCGTGTGCGCGTCATGGACGAGCGTGAGCGCGGCTTTATCGAGAACTGGGAGGCCGAGTCGTACCGCCAGAAGGTGGCTGCGTCTCAAGGCTCCTAACCCATCGAGGGAAACCGAACGCACCGTTCGTTATCGAAGTGTTTGGGGCATGTCATATAACATGCCCCAAATGTCCGTTGGCGCCTATCCACGATAAGGTCCCCTGCACAGACTCCGGACACGCCCCTCAATCGGCACAGTAGGCGCGCGGACCGTCCTCATACGAATGTGGGCCGCGGCTCGACCGATAGTCGAGTCGCGGCCCACGTCAGCACACATCAGCTACGACAGCGCACCACCGGACCCGAGGAGCGCGTCGGCCTCGTCCCAGAGGGGCGCGCGGAAGGCGCGCGGCTCGTAGGTGAGAAGCGCCGACGACGCCCGCGAGATGGCGCGAAGGTCCAACAGCGTCCCGCTGGCCGCGCCAATGGCGCGCAGGGAGACGAGCATGTTCCCAAGGGCCGTGGCCTCGACGGGTCCCGCAATGACCGGGATGCCCGTCGCGTCGGCGGTCTCCTGCGCCAGCAGGCGATTCTTCGAGCCTCCTCCCACGAGATGAATCGCTTCAGGGCGGGTGCCGCTGAGCTCACTCGTCCGTCGGATCGCCCGCCGGTAGGCCAGCGCCAGCGAATCGGTGATCGCACGCAGGACGGTTGCGCGCTCAGTCGGATCGACGCCCGAGGCCTGACGATCACCTGACCCGGCCCCGGCCTCGTCCGGCGAGGAGGAGCCGTCCGGCGAGGAGGAGCCGTCCGCCGAGGAGGAGTCGTCGCCCGACGAAGCGGCCGAGGAGGCGCCCGGGCCCGGGATCCACAGCGAGCGCACGCGCTCTACCATGGCGCCCGGAGCCATCAGCTCGGGCGAGGACATGTCGAGGAGGTAGCGCGCGGGCTGGGCCGCCTCGGTCTGCGCGTCGAGGAGAGGCCAGTCGACCCGGCCTGAAGCGCCCGACGCCTCGTCCCCCAGGGCCGCCCACTCGCGCAGGCACTCCTGCTGTACCCACATGCCCATGATGTTAGCGAGGAAACGGACCGTGCCATCGACGCCCAGCTCGTTCGTGAAATTGGCTGCCCGCGCCTCGTCGGAGAGCACGGGGGCGCTCAGCTCGGTTCCGACGAGCGACCAGGTGCCACTCGAGATGTACGCGAACGACCCTGTCCGGGCGGGAACCCCCGCGACCGCCGACGCGGTGTCGTGCGACCCGACGGCGACAACCGGGGTGCGCTCGCCCGTCGAGGTGCGCAGGTCGAGCCCCTCAACGCGGGCCTCACCGATGACCTCCCCCGGTGAGATGATCGGCGGGAAGATGTGCTCCACCCCAAAGTCGTCACGTAGCCGGCCAAGAATCTCGGGATCCCAGTCGCGCCCCGCGGCATTGACGAGGCCGGTCGTCGACGCGTTCGTCAGCTCGCTTCGCGCCTGACCCGTCAGCCAGTACGCCAGCAGATCGGGGATCAGGAGTGCCGTGCGCGCGCAGTCCGCGCGCGCCTCCGCCCTGTCGGCCACGCGCTGGAACAGCGTGTTGAAAGGCTGGAATTGCAGCCCGTTGCGCGCATACAGCCAGGAGGAGTCCCATCGGTCGAGCACCTCGGAGGCGCCGAGGCCACAGCGCGCCGAGCGGTAGGACGCGGGGTTGCCGATCAGCCGGCCGCCCTCGTCCAGCAGCCCGTAGTCCACGGCCCACGTGTCGATTCCGATAGCGTCCACGGTGCCGCGCAGGCTGGCCTCGCGCAGGCCATCCAGGATTCCGCGCCACAGCGCGAGGATGTCCCACTCGTAGGCCACGCCGGCCTCGTCCCGGGAGCGCTCGGACCCGTCCGCACCGGACCCGCCCGATTGACCCGCGCACGATTCGCCCGACCCGGACCCGCCAGCGCCAGCCCCGCCCGCGCGAGCAGGCCCGGGGAGGGCGACCGGCCCGTTCGGGAAGCGGGAGCACTCCTCAATGGCAATGCGCTCGCCGTCGAACACGCCCCGCAGGACGCGCCCCGAGGAGGCCCCCAGGTCGATAGCGACAACGGTCGTCATCATGCGCCCCAGGAGGCCTGCTGACCACCCACTCGCTCCGCACTGATGCGCTCGAAGTAGCCCGAGGCGGCGTAGGCCGCGAGCGGGTCGGGGTCGAGACCCTGCTCCTCACGGAGCTCGCCGAGGAGCGGGCGCACGTCGGAGGAGAAGGCGTCCATGAGCACCTGGTTGGCGGCCAGCACGTCGTGCTCGGCCTGCGCGGTCGCCAGCGCATCGTGGTCGACGAGAAGCGCCTTCGCGGTCGCCTCCTGAACGTTCATCGCGGAGAGGATTTCGCCGGGGATCTTCTCTTCGAGGTTGTGGCACTGGTCGAGCATGAAGTTCACGCCGGAGGTGGGCGCGAGGGCGCCGAAGGAGACGATCTCGTGCATGATGCGGAAGAGCTGGAACGGGTCGGCTGCGCCGACGATCAGGTCGTCGTCCGCGTAGAAGCGCGAGTTGAAGTCGAAGGCGCCGAGGCGGCCGGCGCGCAGCAGCTGGACGACGATGAACTCGATGTTGGTGCCGGGTGCGTGGTGGCCGGTGTCGAGGCAGACGACGGCACGCTCCCCCAGAGCGGTCACGTGCGCGAGCGCCGTGCCCCAGTCCGGGACGTCGGTGTGGTAGAAGGCGGGTTCGAAGAACTTGTACTCCAGGAGAAGGCGCTGATGTGGAGCCAGATTCTCGTAGATAACGGACAGTGAGTCAGCGAGGCGTTCCTGGCGCGCGGCGATCGAGTCCTGGCCCGGGTAGTTCGTTCCGTCGCCCAGCCAGATCTTGAGTGTGTCGGAGCCGGTCGCGTTCATGACGTCGATGCAGCGCAGGTGCGCGTCGATGGCCTTGCGTCGGATGGCCTCGTCGGAGTTGGTCAGGGAGCCGAACTTGTAGTCGTCATCCTGGAAGACGTTCGAGTTGATGGTGCCCAGGGTGATGCCCTGCGAGCGCGCGTGCGCGGCCAGGTCACAGAAGTCTTCGACCATGTCCCAGGGGATGTGCAGGGACACCCGCGGGGTGATGCCGGTGAATCGATGAACCTGCGCCGCGTCGTCGATCTTTTCGTAGGCGTTGCGCGGGGTGCCGGGGCTCGGGAAGACCTTGAAGCGGGTCCCGGAGTTGCCGAAGGCCCAGCTCGGCAGCTCGATGGTCTGCTCGCGCAGCAGGGTGCGGGCGCTTTCGGACAGGTCGGACAGGTGGATGGTCATGACGTCTCCTTCGACGTGTGGGGTGTGAATTGACGAGGCCGGGGCAGCCTCTCGGGGGCCGGCCTCGGTAGGCGATTAGGCGAGGTAGAAGTATTGGCTGAGGAAGTGGGCGGTTCCGCCTCCGTCCGGCTGGAAGTACTGGGCCATCTCGGCTTGCCAGCGCGTGTTGACCTCGAGGTCCTCCATGGCTGCGGCGGCCGCGCGGGCGTCGTCGGCCTCGTAGTAGCCGACGACGAGGCCGGTGTCCGGGTCGAGGAAGAGGGAGTAGTGGCGCCACCCGGCGTCGCGCAGGGCCTGGAGCATCTCGTCCCAGACGCGCTGGTGCACGTCGGCGTATTCGGCGAGTTTCTCGGGGCGGACGCGCAGGAGGAAGCAGGCTCGGTGGGGGCTGGCCTGGCTCGTTGTGGCGAGGGTGTGGGCCAGCGATGGGGTCTCGCTCATGGGTAATCCCTTCATCGTTGAACGGACATTGATGGTGCCCATTTTAACTTGAATCGTTTCATTTAGCAAACAGGGTCATTCACGCAACCCGCGTTTTGCCGCATGAACGCGGGGTTGGTGGGCACGACGGGCGCGCCCACCAACCCCGTCAGAAGTAGCGTCAGAAGTCGTAGTTGTCGATGTTGTCCGCGTTGAAGCGCACGGGGTCACCGACGACGACGGTCTTGTTCTCGCCGATCGTGCGCTCGCCGAGGTCTCCGGCGGTGAACGTCTCCCCGACCTCGCCCTTGATCGCGCCGCTATCGAGCGCGGCACCCGCGTAGGCCGCCACGTATCCCAGCTGGGCGGGATCCCACAGGGCGAACTCCTTGACGGTCCCGTCCTTCACGAAGGAACGCATCTCGTTGGGCAGGCCCAGGCCCGTGAGGACAACCTTGCCCTTGTAGTCGGAGGTCGACAGGTAGCGCGCGGTGGCGGCGATGCCGACGGTGGTCGGCGAAACGATCGCGTTCAGGTCGGGGTGTGCCTGGAGCAGGCCCTGCGCCTCCTGGAACGACTTCGTGTCATCGTCGTCGCCGTAGACCTTCGCGACGATCTCGATGCCCTTGTACTTGTCGTTCGAGGCGATCTCGTCCTCCATGAACTTGATCCACGCGTTCTGGTTGGCGGCGTTGGCCGTCGCGGAGAGGATGGCAACTTTACCGGAACCGCCGATCTGCTCGGAGACCATGTCGAGCATGGTGATCGCCACCTGCTTGGACTCGACCTGGTTGATGAACAGGTCGCGGCAATCCGCCGCGGCATCGGAGTCGAAGGTGACGACCTTCGTGCCGGCCTTGCGCGCGTCCTGCAGAGCCGGGCACACGGCATCGGGGTCGTTCGCTGCGATCACGAGGACGTTGGTGCCCGCCTGCACCTCGGAGTTAATGAAGGAGACCTGCGAGGAAGAGGAGGCCTCGAGGGGCCCCACGACGTTGACCTCGGCGAATCCGATCGCGCCGGCGGCGTCCTTTCCTCCGCCGAGCATGACGTCGGAGAAGGGGTTGTTCAGCTGCTTGGGGATGAAGGTGATCGACTGGGAGGACACGTCGTAGGAACCGGAAGCGTTCCCACCGGAGCTGGGCTCGCTGCCCTGCGTCGCCGCTCCGCCGCCGCAGGCGGACATCAGGAGGGCCGAGGCCAGCGAGAGTGCGCCGAGTGCGGCCACACCTTTGTTCATGTGAGACATCGTTGTCTTTTCCTTTCGGGCGCACGCGCCCTGTTTCGGGGGCACTATGCCCCTCGTTGTGGGATTGTTAGGCGCTCGCCGCGCCCGGTGCGATGCTGGCGCGAGGGGTACGCGCGTCAGCTCGATGAGCCAGACGTTGGCGGATGGCATCCACCAGCGACGGCGCGACGACGGAACCGATCAGGAGCAGGCCCGTGACCAGAACCAGGATGACTTCGGGGATTCGGTTGAGGCGCAGCGCGTAGTTGAGGACGCCGATCGTGAGGACGCCGCAGACGCTTCCCCAGATCGAGCCTCGGCCACCGAAGACGCTGACCCCACCGAAGACGACGGCGGCGATGACGACCAGTTCGAGGCCCTCGACGTTGTCGGCCTTCGCCGCAGAGTAGCGCAGCGTCCAGTAGATGCCGGCCAGCGCCGCCATGAGGCCCGACAGCGTCAGGGCGATGACGCGGGAGCGCTTCGTGTCGATGCCGACGAATTCGGCGGCCTGCTTGGAATACCCCAGCGCGAAGAGGCCTCGGCCGTATGGGGTCTTGTGCAGCAGGAGCCAGAAGAGGACGACGAACAGGGCGACGGGGATCGCCATGTACGCAATGCCCGTGGATCCGAAGGAGCCGGTGACCGCGGAGGTCGCCCACGCCGGGAAGTCTGAGATCGACTGGTCGCCGATGACGACCAGGGCGAGGCCTCGGTACAGCGCGAGCGTGCCGATCGTGACCGCGAGCGCCGGCAGGCCCACGTAGGCGGTCATGACGGCGTTGACGAGGCCGCACGCCAGTCCGATGAGGAGGCAGATCGCGACGCTCGCCCAGAATCCGACGCCCGACTGGACGAGGACGCCGAAGGACGCGCTGACGAGGCCGGCGGTGGAGGCGACGGACAGGTCGATGTCCGCGTTGATCATGACGAGGGTCATGGGCAGGGCCATGAGGAGTGTCGCCGTCACGTCCAGGGTGAGGAACGTGAGCGTGCGGGGCTGGCTGAATCTCGGAACGAGGATGGCCGCGACCACGATGGCGAGGATGAGGATGAGGGTCATGTGCGAGTCTCGCGAGGAGAACATGCGGCGAATGGAGGCCATGAGGTCACGTGACGAGGTCTGCGTCGGGGCGTTCATCAGCGTTCCCCTCCTTTCTTGCGCAGCGCCTCGTGGCGGCGCATTGAGCTGACTCGGTCGACGACGATTGCGATGAGGATGAGCGCGCCGACGACGGCCTTTTGCCAGAATTTGTCGACGCCGACGGCTGTGAGCGCGGACGTCATGGTGGTGAGGAGGAGGGCGCCGATGGCGGCTCCGTAGGCGGTTCCGACGCCGCCCGTCATTGCGACGCCGCCGACGACGCAGGCGGCGACGATGTCGAGTTCCATGCCCGCGCCCGTCGTGGCGCCCACGGAGTTAAAGCGGGAGGCGTAGAGGACGCCCCCGAGTCCGACGAGCGCGCCGTTGGCGACGAAGGCCGCGAAGACGCGCTTGGCGACGGGGATGCCGTAGACGGCTGCGGCCGCGCGATCGGAGCCGATCGCGTAGAGGTCGCGCCCGGATCGGGCGTAGCGCTGGTAGAGCGAGACGATGACGATGACGATGACCGCCAGGAAGGTGAGCAGGGGGAAGCCGGCGATCGTGGCGACTCCGAGGTCGCCGAAGGCCTGGGGGCGGTCGCCGGCGAAGTACTGCGTCGATCCCGCCCACCAGTTCAGTCCTCCTCGGAAGACGTAGAGGGTGCCCAGGGTGATGACCATCGCCGGGACTTTCGCCTGGGTGACGAGGAGGCCGTTGAGCGCTCCGAGCAGCGCCCCCAGCACGATGCCCGCGACGAAGACGACGCCGATGGGCAGCCCCGGGTTGGTGGCGAAGAGGAAACCGGTGGCGAAGGCCGTGCAGCCGAGGATGGAGCCGACGGAGAGGTCGACGCCTTCGGATTGGATGATGAGGGATTGCCCGGCGGCCATCAGCATGGCGATCGTCGCGTTGAGGAAGAGGTCGCGCACGCCCTGGGCGGACAGGAAGCGCGGGTTGATCGCCCAGGTGAGGAGGACGAGGGCGATGAGGGCCGCGATCACGGGGAGCTCGCGCATCGACAGGAGAGAGCGCAGCTTCGATGGGGCGTGCCTCGTGGTCGCGGACGAGGGCGTGGCTGGCTGTCGGCTTATCGGCGACGGCCCGTGGACGCGGGAGGGAGGGGTCAGTGTTGCGGTCATGATGCGGCCTTTTCGTGGTCTGTTGCAGCCGTCATAATGGCGTCAGCTGTGGCTTCTTCTCTGGTGAATTCGCCGGTGATGCGTCCTTCGCACATGACGAGGACGCGGTCGGCCATGCCGAGGATTTCGGGCAGCTCGGAGGAGATCATGATGACGGCCACTCCCCTGGTGGCGAGGGTGGAGATCAGGCGGTGTACTTCGGCCTTCGTTCCCACGTCGATGCCGCGGGTCGGCTCGTCGACGATGAGGATCTTGGGGTCGGTGGCGAGCCATTTCGCCAGGACGACCTTTTGCTGATTGCCGCCCGAGAGCGCGGACACGGGGGTGTCCTGGCTGGCCGTCTTCACTTCGAGGTTGGTGGACCATTCCTGCGCGACCGCTCGCTCGGTGCGGGAGTTGATGAGTCCGCAGCGGGCGAGTTTGCTGCGCAGCGTGAGGGCCGTGTTGCGGGCGACGGACAGGTCCATGACGAGGCCTTGCTTGCGCCTGTCTTCGGGTACGAAGGCGAGGCCGGCGCGAATAGCGCCCACCGTGTCGCCAAGCTTCAGCGGCTTTCCGAAGGCGGTCACGGTGCCGCCGTCCGCCTTGTCGATGCCCATGATGGTGCGCACGACCTCGGATCGGCCCGCGCCGACCAGGCCCGCGAGCCCCAGGATCTCTCCGCTGCGGACCTCGAAGCTCACGTCCTCGAAGGCGCCGTATCGGGTAAGCCCTTCAACCGTCAGGACGGGATCGCCGATCTGCGCGTCCAGCTTGGGGAAGAGCTGGTCGACATCGCGGCCGACCATGTCGCGCACGAGCTGCGCCTTCGTGGTTTCCGCCAGGTCGCGGGTGGAGACGTAGGCGCCGTCGCGCATGATCGTCACGTCGTCGCACAGGTCGAAGATTTCCTCCATCCTGTGCGAGATGAACATGAGGGAGGCCCCCTTGTCGCGCAGGGAACGCGCGACGGAAAAGAGGCGGTCGACCTCATGCCCGGATAGAGCGGCCGTCGGTTCGTCCATGATGAGGACCTTGGCGTCCAGCGAGATGGCCTTCGCGATTTCGATGATCTGCTGGTCCGCGATCGACAGGCCGTCGGCCAGCTGGGAGGGGTCGATCGGCACTTCGAGGCGGTCGAAGAGCTCCTGGGCGTCGCGCCTCATGGCCGCGTGGTCGATGAGGCCGAAGCGCCCCCGGGGCTGACGCCCCACGTAGATGTTCTCGGCGACCGTCAGGTCGGGGAACAGTGTGGGTTCCTGGTAGATCACCGAGATTCCGGCGGCCTTCGATTCCGCGGGGGTCTTGAAGCGCACCGGCTGGCCCTCGACCAGGAACTCTCCGGAGTTTGGCTGGTGGATGCCGGCGAGGACCTTCACGAGCGTCGACTTGCCCGCGCCGTTTTCGCCGGCCAGGGCGTGGATGCGGTGCGGATACAGCTCGATGCACCCATCGGACATCGCGGTGAAGGAGCCGAACTTCTTCACCGCGTGTTGAAGCGAGACGACTGGCCTGTCAGCTTCTCGTGTCATGTGGTCACCTCTTCGTCGAGGAATGAAACGATTCAGATAAAAAGAAAGTGTGCCACACAACAATATGCATGTCAACTCTACGCGTCAGCCTTGAACTTGCCAGGAAAATTGGAGCGTAAAGCTCCCTGGAGATGCCACAATATGAACGTTTCATCACTCGAGTTTCTGAAAGAGTCACCATGACGCCGCCCCGCCAGACCTCAGAGGGCACGAGTCCCCAGGACGCGACCACTGCCTCGTCCCCCGCAGCGCCCCGCAAAGCCCCCGGCGTCAAGGACGTCGCCGCTCTTGCGGGCGTGAGCGTCGGCTCCGTGTCTAACGTCATCAACCGGCGCGAGAGCGTGCGCCCCGACGTGCGCGAACGAGTCGAGGCGGCGATCGCGCAGCTCGGCTACAAGCCCAACCCGACCGCGCAGGCGCTGCGGCGCGGCACGTCGCCGCTCGTGGGCGTGGCGGTCTTCGATCTGACAAACCCGTTCTTCATGGAGGCGGCCGCCGCCATGGAGCGAGTCCTGTCGCGCGAGGGCTACATCATGACCCTGTCCTCCACGCACGCCTCCGTGCGCGAGGAGCGCGACCTGCTCGAGGCGCTGGGGCGCCAGGCCGTGCGCGGCGTCCTGCTCACCCCGGCTGATTCCTCGCACGAGGCCGCCACGCGCCTGGTCGAGGAGGGCACGCCGGTCGTTCTTTTCGACGCGGCCGACGCGCCCGAGGGCCTGCCGTCCGTGTCCATCGACGACCGCGCGGGGGCGGCGTTGGCGATCGAGCATCTCCTGGCGCTCGGACACCAGCGCATCTGTTTCCTCAACGGTCCCGCCGACATGCGTCAGTCCCTGCAGCGCCTCGCGGGTGTGCGGGACGCGATCGAGCACTGGCAGCGCCTGACGGGGTCGGACAACGTCCGGCTGACCGTGCACAACGCGGAGGCGTACACCGCCCAGGCCGGGTATGCGGCCACCGAAGAAGCCATCGCCGAGGCCCGAGCCGCCTCCGAGGGCTCTGCACCGACGGCGGTCTTCTGCGCGAACGACCTGCTCGCCGTGGGCGTCATGTCGGCGCTGCGCGTCGCGGGGGTCTCCATCCCCGACGACGTGTCCGTCATCGGCTTCGACGACATTCCCCTGGCAGCGCAGATGCCCGTACCCCTCACGACGATCCGCCAGCCCATGGACGAACTCGGCGCGGCCGCCGCCGAGCTCCTCCTCTCCGGCCCCGACGCGCCCACGCAGCACCAGACCTTCAGCCCGGTCCTCACCATCCGCGAGTCCACGGCGAAGCCGAGGGAG
>CATWCG010000035.1:0-11097 GCA_958349165.1 uncultured Actinomyces sp.
TCTCAGTGTAGCCGAGGAACGACCACGACTTGACAGCGTCTACCAGCACATGTTCCCATAAGTAGACACTGTCTAGTTTTGGGAGTTCCCATGTATGACGCCATCGTCATCGGATCCGGCATCGGCTCACTGACCACGGCCGGACTGCTCGCACGCGCCGCCGGGGCACGCGTCCTCGTCCTCGAACAACACACGACCCCCGGCGGCCTCACCCACTCATTCCGTCGGATGGGCGCTTCCTGGGATGTCGGGCTGCACTACGTCGGCGACATGCACCCGGGATCTCGCCCACGACAACTCATGGACTACCTCACCGAAGGAGCCCTCACATGGAACCGCATGCCCGCAGGCTACGACCGCTTCTACCTGCCCGGCCACGGCCTCGACGTCACAATTCCCGCCGGCGCCGACGAGTACCAACGCCTCCTCACCTCACTGTTCCCCCACGAAAAGAAAGCCATTCGCCGCTACTGCAGGGACGTGAAGCGCGCCTATTCCTGGATGTCACTGCACTACGCCCGCGAGATGGTGCCCCCGCGCGCGGCCCCCGCCGTCCGCCTCGCCCAACGCGCGCTCGCAGGCCACGCGCTCGAACAGACGCAGCACTACATGGAACGCAGATTCCGCGACCCCGCGCTTCGCTCCCTCCTGACCACTCATTGGGGCGACTACGGCGTCGAACCCGCGCGCAGCGCCTTCGTCGCCCACGCCATGATCGTCGGCCACTATATGAACGGCGCGTGGTTTCCCAGCGGCGGAAGCGCACAGATCGCGCGCATGATCGAGAAGGGAATCACGAGCGCCGGCGGATGCATCCGCCTCGGGCAAGACGTCGAAGAGATCCTCGTCGAGGACGGGGCCGCCGTCGGCGTGCGCGTCACCGACCATTCCGGTGCCGCGCCTCTCACCTACGAGGAGCGAGCGCCGATCATCATCTCCGGCATCGGCGCCCGCGAAACCTACCAGCACCTGCTCCCCACAACCGGGCCGACCGGAGGGCTCACCGCGCGCGTGCGCGAACAGGTCGCCGGCCTCGGCCACGGCGGCTCCGCCGTCACCGTCTACCTCACCCTCGACCACTACCCGGAGGGAGTGACCGGGGCGAACGTCTGGATCAACACGGACACGGGCCGCGCGAACCCGGCCCGCATGACCGCCGACCTCCTCGACGGGCACCCGCGCTCGGCGTTCATCTCCTTCCCCGCCATCAAGTCCGGGGAACCACACGCGACCGCGGAGATCATCTCTTTCGTCACGCCCGAGGCCTTCGAACGCTGGGCAGGAACGCAGCCGAAGCAGCGAGGCCGGGACTACGAGGCCCTCACGTCATCCATGGCACGCGCACTCATCGACCTCGCCGAGAGCGCCGTGCCCGGCCTGACAGACGCCGTCCGATACGTCGAGGTGGGCACGCCGCTCACCGTCGAACACTACACGTCCCACGCCGACGGCTGTTTCTACGGGCTCCCCCTCACGCCCGAACGATTCCACGCAGACCTCGGCACACCCTCGACACCCATCACCAACCTCATCCTCACGGGACAAGACGCGGGAATGCCCGGCATCGTCGGGGCCGCCATGGCAGGACTCTCCGCCGCCTGCAAGGCCCTGGGACCCGCGGGATACCCGCGCATCAACCGGGCGCTGCGAACCGCACCCACCGGGGCCCGTGTTCCTCGCACCCCAACCCCGCACCCGCGCGGCGACGCCGGGGCAGGCAGATACACGGCGACAGTGGAGCACGCCAGCTGGATAACGCCCACCATCCGCGACATCACGCTCTGCCTCCCCACGCGCGCGACATGGGAACCGGGCCAGTACGCGCTCGTGCGGGTCGCCCCCTACCAGTGGCGCCCCTACTCCCTCGCGACACCCTCCGGGCGCATCGTGAGACTCCTCGTGGACACGCGCACGCGCGGACACGGCGCAGCGTGGGCCACCCACGCCGCCCCCAGGGACCAGGTCACCCTCGAACTCCCCTACGGGCACTTCCTCCACGACGCCGCAACCGGCGACACGCACCCGGATGACACTCCCCGCCGACGACGCATCTTCGTCGCAACGGGAACGGGTATCGCACCGTTCCTCGCAGAATTCGAGCAGGGCTTACGAGCAGACGACGTCCTCCTCCTCGGATTGGCCACCGCGAGCGAGGACCCGACAACACGTCTGGACACTCCCCTCCCGCGCGTCATCCGCTGCGTGAGCCGCGAGGACGCCCCCGGGTGCTTCCACGGTCGCGTCACCCACTACCTGCGCGCCCACGGCATCGACACCCACGCCGACTACTACGTGTGCGGCTCACCCCTCATGGTCGCCGACGTCACCCACCTCATCCGCGACGCAGGCGGGCGCGTCCACACCGAATCCTTCTAGCCCCTCACCGCCCCGCACACGGCGAGGCCGGGACCGCTCGCGCAGCCCCGGCCTCGTCCCTACGTCAGGCACGTGATCACAACACGTCGCCATCCACCCAATCCAGGGTGCGGGTGACGGCCTTCTTCCACAGGCGGTAGGTGCGGTCGCGCTCGGCGGGCTCCATGGTGGGCGTCCAGCGCTTGCCTTCCTGCCAGTTGGCGACGACGTCGTCGGTGCTCTCCCAGTAGCCAACCGCCATGCCGGCCGCGTAGGCGGCACCCAGGGCGGTCGTCTCGATGACCTTCGGGCGAACGACGTCCACGCCGCACAGGTCAGCCTGGAACTGCATGACCAGGTCGTCGTGCGTCATGCCGCCGTCAACCTTGAGCTCCTTGAGCGGCACGCCGGCGTCGGCGTTCATCGCGTCGAGAACCTCGGCGCTCTGGAACGCGGTCGACTCCTCGACGGCGCGGGCGATGTGCCCCTTGTTGACGAAGCGGGTCAGGCCCACGATCGCGCCGCGCGCGTCCGAACGCCAGTAGGGGGCGAACAGGCCCGAGAACGCGGGCACGAAGTAGACGCCGCCGTTGTCCTCGACCGTGCTGGCCAGGGCGCCAATGTCGGAGGACTTGACGATCATGCCCAGGTTGTCGCGCAGCCACTGCACGAGCGAGCCGGCCACGGCGATCGAGCCCTCGAGGGCGTAGACGGCTGGCTGATCGCCCAGCTTGTAGGCCACGGTCGTGAGCAGGCCATTGTCGGAGAAGACGGGCTCCGTGCCGGTGTTCATGAGCATGAAGCAGCCGGTGCCGTAGGTGTTCTTCGCCATGCCCTTCTCGAAGCAGGCCTGGCCGAAGGTCGCCGCCTGCTGGTCGCCGAGGATGCCGGCGATCGGGGTGTCGACGAGCAGACCGTTCTTGCGGCCGTAGCCGTAGATCTCGGAGGAGGACTTGATCTCGGGGAGCATCGACATCGGGATGCCGAAGATCTCGCAGACGTCCTCGCGCCAGGAGAGCGTGCGGATGTCCATCAGCATGGTGCGCGAGGCGTTGGTGACGTCCGTGCAGTGAACGCCGCCGTTGACGCCGCCCGTCAGGTTCCACAGAACCCAGCAGTCGGTGTTGCCGAAGTAGAGGTCGCCGGCCTCGGCGCGCTCGCGAGCGCCCTCGACATTATCCAGGATCCACTTGATCTTGGAGCCGGAGAAGTAGGGGGACAGGCCCAGGCCACAGATCTGGCGGAAGCGATCCGGGCCCTCGTCGCCCTCAAGCTCCTTGACGATGTCAGAGGTGCGCATGTCCTGCCAGACGATCGCGTTGTAGACGGGCTCGCCGGTGTTCTTGTCCCACACGACCGTGGTCTCACGCTGGTTGGTGATGCCGATGGCGGCCAGCTGGTGGCGGTTAATCTCAGCCTTCTGCAGCGCCTCGGCGACGACGGTGCGAGTGGTGTCCCAGATCTCGATGGGGTTGTGCTCGACCCAGCCCGGGTTCGGGAAGATCTGGGTGAACTCCTTCTGGCCGACGGAGACGATCTCGCCGGAGTGGTTGAAGATGATCGCGCGGGTCGAGGTGGTGCCCTGATCGATGGCGAGAACGAACTTTTCGGTGGTGGTCATGAGTGTCCTTTCGGATGCGTTGTCACGTCGTTGTGTGTGCCGCGCCGGGCCACCTGCGCGGCGTGCGGGGCTCGCGGCGCCCCTCAATGTGTGTTCCCCGACGGTGGGGATCACGCGGGCGAGGCCGCGGAGGCCTCGCCCGCGCACTCACACTCAGGCGAGGGTGAGGAAGTAGATAGCGGTGCCGACGATGGCGCCGATGATCGGGCCGACGACGGGAACCCACGAGTAGGCCCAGTCGGAGCCGCCCTTGCCCTTGATGGGCAGGATCGCGTGAGCGATACGCGGGCCGAGGTCACGGGCCGGGTTGATGGCGTAACCGGTGGGGCCACCCAGCGAGTTACCGATGACGACGATGATGAGGGCGACGCCGAGCGGGCCGATCGCAGTTTCGGTGTAGCCGGAGACGTAGACCCACAGGATCAGGACGGCGGTGCCGATGGCCTCAGTGAGGCAGTTCCAACCGTAGGAGCGGATCTCGGGGCCGGTGGAGAAGACGCCGAGCTTGAGGGCGGGGTCGCAGTCCTCGTCGAAGTGCTTCTTGAAGGTCAGCCAGCACAGGACGGCGCCGACGAAGGCGCCGAGGAACTGGGCGACGATGTAGACCGCGACGTTGGTGCCGGTGACGGGGATGTCGCCTGCCAGGGTGACGCTGGGGTCGAACATGTGGCCGACGACCTTGGCGATCGTGACGGCGGGGTTCAGGTGGCCGCCGGTGCGGAACGCGACGTAGACGCCGGCGAAGACCGCGAGGCCCCATCCCCAGTTGATGAGCAACCAGCCGCCGCCCTTGCCCTTGGATTTGGGAAGCAGGTTCGTGGCGACGACGCCGCCACCGAGGAGCAGCAGGACGGCGGTGCCGAGGAACTCAGACCAGAAAATTTGGCCCGTGGTAGGGACAGCCGCCTCTGCGGCTGCCGGAAGCAGTGTTGAGAGCATTTTTCCTATCTTTCTCCGGCGCGTCCTCACGCCGGGTCACCGGTGGGATACCACCGCTAACTGTGTGCCATCGAACAATATCAACGCGGATACCGTCGACGGGTCACCCCAAGTATTGCACTTGATGCACGTTGGCCCAAACCGAATGCACGTTCGTTCAGCACCCATAGTGTGACCCTGACCATCTGACGCAGATCAATCTAGCGGCTCTTCGACACAAATGAATACTCAAAATCACACATCTGCACGCTTGTGCATGGCACACTAGAAAACGTGACAATACGTGACGAACAGGCGCACGAGGCAGCCTCGATGTACTACCTCCAGGGACAGACGATGGAAACAATCGCCCGCCACCTGCAGGTATCGCGCTCTTCCGTGTCCCGACTCCTCGCCCACGCGCGCGAAGTCGGACTCGTGCGCATCTCCGTCTCTGCCTCCCCGGGCACCAAGGGCACGCTCGCCGGCCAGATCGCCGACCTCTTCGGCGTCCAAGTCTCCGTCGTGCCCGTCCACGACGTCCACACCGAGGTCAACAGGCTCCACAACGTCGCCCTGGTCGCCGCCGAACACCTCGTCGACATGCTCTTCCCCGGCGTCACCCTCGGTATCGCGTGGGGCAACACGACCGCCGAGGTCACCCGCGCCATGCCCCACGTCACCTTCGCCGGTTCGACGGTCGTCCAGCTCAACGGTGCCGCGACCGCCACCGAGTCCGGCATGCCCTACGCGGAGGCCATCATGTCCTGTGCGGCCAAGGCCATCGGCGGGCGCATCGTCAACTTCCCCGTGCCCGCCTTCTTCGACTACGCCGACACCAAGCAGGCACTCTGGCGCGAACGCTCCGTCCAGTCCGTCCTCAACACGATCGACAGCGCCGACGTCGCCCTCTTCGGCGTCGGATCCATGTCCGCGCGCCTGCCCTCCCACGTCTACTCGGGCGGATTCCTCGAGCCAGACGAGATCGCCTCCGCACAAAACGACGGCGTCGTCGGCGACGTGTGCACCGTCCTCATCCGCGAAGACGGCTCGACGAACATGCACCTCAACGAGCGGGCCTCGGGCCCCAGCCCCTCCACCCTGAAGAGGATCCCGCGACGCCTGTGCGTCGTCTCCGGCGCCTCCAAAGCCCTGCCGCTACTGGGCGCCCTACGCGCCGGAGTCGCCACCGACCTCGTCCTCGACGACGGCGCCGCGCACGAACTCCTCGACCTCGTCCACACGCGCGCCCTGCACCCACGGCCACGCGCCTAAGGATCGTCCCGCGCGCGTTACTGCCCCGCCCCCGCCAAGGCGCGCCCGACAACGCGACGGGCCTCGGCCTCGTCCACGAAAGAACGAGGCCGAGGCCCACTCTCAGCTCAGGTCAGCCCAGGCGCTTGACCAGCGGGAACGGAATCGTCTCGCGGATGCCCTGGCCGGTCAGGACCATGAGCAGGCGGTCGATGCCCATGCCCATGCCGCCGCACGGCGGGAAGCCCTGCTCCATGGCGACGAGGAAGTCCTCGTCGAGGACCATGGCCTCGGGGTCGCCGTTCGCAGCCGCGAGGGCCTGCGCCTCGAAGCGCTCGCGCTGAACGACCGGGTCGGCCAGCTCGGAGTAGGCGGTGCCCGTCTCGAAGCCGCGCACGTACAGGTCCCACTTTTCGGTGAGGCCGGGGCGCGAGCGGTGGTAGCGGGTGAGCGGCGAGGTGTCCTCGGGGAAGTCGTAGACGAAGGTCGGCGCCCACAGCTTGGAGGCGACGAGCTCCTCGAAGATGTCTTCGACGATCTTGCCGGACACGGCGTAGTCGTCGACCTCCAGGCCGATGCGCTCGGCGTACTTGACGAGGGTCTCGCGCGGCGTCTCCACCGTGACCTCCTCGCCCAGCGCCTCGGAGGTGGAGCCGTACAGGTCGATGCGATCCCACTGCCCCGACAGGTCGTACTCGGTGCCGTCAGCCAGCCGCACGATTTCCTCACCCTCGGACAGGTCGAAGGCGTCGCGCGCGGCCTGCTGGATGAGGTCACGCGTCAGCTCAGCCATGCCGTTGTAGTCCGAGTAGGCCTCGTAGGCCTCCAGGGACGTGAACTCGGGGCTATGCGAGGAGTCCATGCCCTCGTTGCGGAAGTTGCGGTTCATCTCGAAGACGCGGTCCACGCCGCCAACGACCGCGCGCTTGAGGTAGATCTCGGTCGCGATGCGCAGGTACAGATCGGTGTCGAGCGCGTTCATGTGCGTCGTGAAGGGGCGAGCGGCCGCGCCACCGTGGATCATCTGCAGCATCGGCGTCTCGAGCTCGATGTAGTCGCGGCGGAAGAAATTCTCGCGGATCGAACGGTTGACGGCCGCGCGGATGCGGACCATGTCGCGCGCGGCGGGGCGCGTGATCAGGTCAAGTTCGCGGCGGCGGATGCGCTGATCCTCGGACAGGGTGATCTCTTCGCCGTCCTCGGTGGTCCACGTCTTGGGCAGGGGGCGCAGCGCCTTGGAGGCGATGGCCCACGAGGCGTCGGGGGCGGGCAGCGCCGTGGGAGCGGCGTCGTAGGCGGCCTGGGCCTCGGGCGTGACTTCGGCGGGGGTCGCGAAGATCGACAGCTCGCCGCGGCGCGAGGAGATCACGCGACCGTGGACGAAGAGGTGGTCGCCCAGGTCGACGTCGTTCTTGTAGGCGGCCAGGGACTCGGCGCCGACGGAGGCGGCCGAGAGCATGACCTGGATCTTGTTACCTTCGCCGTCCATGAGGGTCGCGAAGCAGAGCTTGCCGCCGTTGCGCGCGAGGATGACGCGGCCCGCCAGGCCCACGTAGTCCTCGGTCTCTTCGCCGGCCTCAAGGTGGGCGTACTTCTCACGCACCGCCTTGATGGTGGTCGTGATCGGCAGGCGCACGGGGTAGGCGGGAATGCCGGCCTCCATGAGGCGCGCGCGCTTGGCCGCGCGAACCTTGACCTGCTCGGGGGTGTCGTCTGCGGGTGCTTGCGTGGGCGTAGAAGAATCGGTCATGCGCCTATCGTACCGGGATTTGGCCCCACGACGAGGCAGGGGCCCGGTTGGGCAGATCACGAAGTGTCCGGCCCGTTTCCTTCTCGCGCTGTCAGTGGGACTCCCCGACGTTCGTTCATTAGGCGGTGAGAGCGGCCAGTGAGAACGTGGTAACCCCGCCCTCGAGCGTCATCGTTGGACCATCAGCCGTCACGACAGCAGCGAAGGAAGGCACCCCCATGCGCTCAACGTCAACCACCTCAAGGAATCGCATCAGACTCTTGGCTCCAGCAGGTATCGCGGGTTGTCCGAGCTTTACCTCAATCACTCCCCATCGACCGTCAGGGAGCTCAACAATCACATCGACCTCGCGTCCCGCCTTATCTCGGTAGTGCATAACATGCCCCCCAAGCTCCTGCATGTAAGTGCGCAGGTGCTGGACAACCATCGATTCGAACCAGAGTCCCGCCGTGTTCAAGTCCGCGAGCAGCTTACGCGAGGATGCTCCCAAGGCCGCAGCAGCCAGCGCCGGATCAACAAAGTGAATCTTAGAGGCGGAGCGAATAGCAGTCTTCGAGCGTATCTGTGGAGACCACGCGTCTTGTTCCTCGACAAGGAAGATACGTTCCAACGAACCAATGTACCCGCTAACGGTACGCGGCTGAATATCACCCACGCCTCGCATATCCGCCGCGATCGTTGTCAGCTTCAGCTCGGACGACAGGTTGCGCGCCAGCGAGCGCAGCAAGGCTGTCACTGTTCGTGGGTTACGGCGAGGTTCATCATCCAGGCGCGCAATGTCACTGACAGCAACATCCTCAAGGTACGCGCGCAGATTACGCTGGGCGTCCTTCTCTACCACATCAAGGTCTGCGGGCCACCCTCCATGCACGAGGGCAGAAAGCATTGTGGGAACATCCATCGGCGAGGTGAGAGCAGGGGTGGGCAGATCACCGTCAAAGAGGCCCCCGAGCGAGACAGTTCCAACTCCGAGCCCACGCTCTTCGAGAGTCATAGGGCGCATCCGCAGACGCACGAATCTGTGTGCACCGGAGTGTCGCATCGCATCCTGAGCGGGAACCGATGACCCGGTGAAGATGAACTGCCCCTTCATGCCACGCCGGTCAATCTCATGCCTGGCCGTATTCCACAGCTCGGGCGCCAGCTGCCACTCATCAACGAGGCGCGGAGTCTCGCCCTCGAGCAGCAAGCGCGGATCCACCTGGAGAGCAGCTGCAACACTAGGCGAACCATCATCGAGGATCACGACCGATGCGGCGTGGTGGCGCCCCGTCTGTGTCTTGCCGGACGCACGGACACCATCGATCAGCACACCACCCGAGGCTCGCAATGCAGATTCGACGCTGCGATCAAGAATACGCGACCGGTACATTTTCCCTCTCTTTCAAGCAAAAAGTAGCACATGAAGCTGTTGTAGCGCATGTTTTGGCCACATTTCATCGCATGTTTTGGATGAATATTAGCGCATGTTTTGGCTGCGTTTTAGCGCGCGTTTCGGACGCAAAGGTGCGCATGTTGTGCCTACCTCGGCTCTGGCGTCACCTCTTCACGGCAGCTGGACCCCACTGGTGGCAACGCAGGCAGGGCACCCACACTGCCACCACTGGGGTTAACGCGCGCACGAAAGGGCCCGAGATACGCGAAGCGCCCACTGTCACCAGTGGGCGCTTCCCCGTGCTGTCAAGCGTTGGTCAGACGCCGGAGCTCTTCAGACCCAGCTCGCGGGCACGGGGCGAGTCCTCGGGGACGCTTCCCGCGTGGTTGCCGGCGCTGACGATGCGGTTGGAGCCGTCGACGAAGACGACGGACGGCTTCACGGTGCGCACGAGGGATTCGGGCACCTGGGCGTAGGCCATGATGATGACCAGGTCGCCGACACTCACCTTGTGGGCGGCGGCGCCGTTGAGCTGGATCGTGCCGCTGCCGCGCTCGCCGGCGATCGTGTAGGTCGAGAGGCGCTCGCCGTTGTTGACGTCGACGATGTCGACCTTCTGCCCGGGCACGATGTTCGCGGCGTCCAGCAGATCCTCGTCCACGGTGATCGAGCCGACGTAGTGCAGGTCGGCGCCGGTGACGACGGCGCGATGGATCTTGCCGATGGCCATCTCGCGCGTCATTTCCATCATGCAAGCTCCCCCGCGCGCTCGGCGAGACGGCCGGCGGGACCGGAGGCGTCGCGCAGCGGCACCTCCATGTTGTCGATGAGGCGGGTCGTGCCCACTCTGGCGGCGACGAGGAGGCGCCCCTCGCGCGAGCCGTCGGACAGGATGGTGGGCGCGGCAGCGCCCTCGCCGACGGGCACAGACTCGGTGCCCGCGAGGATCTCGAAGGTCCCGGCGTCCACGAGCGCAATGTAGTCCAGGTCGATGCCGCCCTCAGCGTCGATGACCGCGCGGCACTGCGCCACGATGTCCGCAGGAGCGGCCCCGGCCTCGGCGACCTCGGCGCCGCGGCGAAGCGCGCGCGAGAGCGCACGGGCGCGGATGCGTTCCTCGTCGCTCAGGTACTGGTTGCGGCTGGACAGGGCGACCCCGTCCTCGGCGCGCACGATCGGCACGGCGTGGACGCGCACGGGGATGTCGAGCTGCGTGAAGACGGTGCGCAGGACGGCCAGCTGCTGGGCGTCCTTCTGGCCGTACAGGGCGACGTCGGGGCGCACGAGGTTCACGACCTTGGAGCACACGAGGGCGACGCCCGCGAAGTGCGTGGGGCGCGTCTTGCCCTCGAGGACGCGCGCGATGGGACCCGGGTCGATGGTGACGGTCGCGGGCGTGGGGTACACGTCCTGGGGCGCGGGCGCCCACACGAGGTCCGCGCCGACCGTCTCGAGGGCGTCCATGTCCGCATCCAGGGTGCGCGGGTAGGCGTCGTAGTCCTCGCCGGGCGCGAATTGCGTCGGGTTCACGAAGATCGTGACGATCACGTGATCGGCCAGTTCGCGGGCTTCGCGCACGAGCTGCAGGTGTCCGTTGTGCAGGGCACCCATGGTCATGACGAGTGCCTTCGTGCCGGGCAGCTTCGTCAGTGCCTCGGCCAGCTGGGCGCGCGTGTGTGTCAGGATAGGACGATGGGTCATATTTCTATTCTTGCAAATATTGACCTGCCGACGCGAAATAGAGTCGCTATCCTCACGCCTCGCTCTAGGGGGGACGAGGCCTGGGCGCGGCCGGCGGGATCGCGCCCGCAGGGGGGCCGGTGG
>CATWCG010000036.1:0-10594 GCA_958349165.1 uncultured Actinomyces sp.
CCGCTTTATTCCACAACCACAACGAGTGTGCGTTGCACCACTTTTGTCCCGTTGTTTGGGAGGGACGGGGCCGTTCGACTTCCCCCGGGGGCAAAGGTATCGAACAATAGGGGTATGAATCTGCTGCGCGTTGTTGCCCGTCCCCTGCTCGCCGCCCCGTTCATCGCCGATGGGGTTGATGCCCTCACGCATCCGCGTGTCCACGTGGAGCGCGCCGCGGGCGTTCGTCCCCTCATCGACAAGGCGACCGACGCTGTTGGCCTGGAGCCGCTGACGGATGAGCAGCTGGCCCTGGCGACCCGCGTGACCGGCGCGGTGAGCGTCGTCGCCGGCCTGCGTTTCGCGCTGGGCCGCAGGCCCCGCGTCGCAGCCCTGACCCTGGCCGCGATCGGCGCACCCATGGCGCTCGTCAACGCTCCTCTGCCGGGCACGACGGACGGCCTGTCCAAGGAGCAGATCAAGCGCCGCCGCTACCGCACGCTCAACAAGGTGGGCCTGGCCGCCGGCGTCCTTCTCGCGTCGACGGACCGCGTCGGCCAGCCCTCGGCTCTCGTGGCCCGCGCGATGCGCCGCGATCAGCGCCGCGCGATCGCTGCGGCCGAGGCCGCCGTCGCGGAGCGTTTGACCGGCGCCGCTTCGTGAGCGCCCCCTGGCCCGCTCCCCTGGCCGCCTCCCCCGTGGATGCCACGGTCGAGGTGCCGGGCTCGAAGTCGATCACGGCGCGCGCCCTGTACCTGGCGGCCGTCGCCGACTCCCCCTCCGTCATTCGCGGCGCCCTGGACGCGCGCGACACGCGCCTCTTTGCGGCCGCCCTGGAGGCGATGGGCGCGCACGTCGAGGACGAGGGCGCGGGCGTCCTGCGCGTCACGCCGATGTCGCTGCCGCCGCGCGGCGGTCGCATCGTGTGCGGCCTGGCGGGAACGGTCATGCGTTTCCTGCCTCCCCTGGCTGCTCTGTCGCCCGAGGAGACGCTCTTCGATGGGGACGAGCAGGCCTACGCGCGCCCCCTCGGCCCGCTCCTGGATGCCCTGGTGCGCATGGGCGCGACCGTCACCTATCACGGTGAGCGCGGGCACCTGCCCCTCACGATCCGAGGCCCGATCCGCACGCCGCTGGGAGCGCAGGCGTGGGTGGATTCCTCGTCCTCCTCGCAGTTCCTCTCCGCGCTGCTGCTCGTCTCTCCTCTCGTGGGCGATCCCCTCTTCGTGTCGGCTCCGGGCGTCGTCCCATCGATGCCGCACGTGGAGATGACACTGGCGTCCCTCGCAGGCGCGGGCGTCGACCTGGAGGTCGTGGACGAGGGCCGTGCGAACCTGTCCACCTGGCACATCTTCCCGTCGCGCCCACGCGGCGGCGACGTCACCGTCGAGCCGGACCTGTCCAACGCCGGCCCCTTCCTGGCGGCCGCGATGGTGACGGGCGGGCGCGTGCGGATTCCGGCGTGGCCGGGGGCGACGACGCAGGCGGGAGATGCCTGGCGGGCGCTGCTGGGCCACATGGGCGCGACCATCACGCTGGACGAGGAGGGCCTGACCCTGAGCGGTCCGGGCGCCGGAAACTACCCGGGTATCAAGGCAACCATGGCCGAGGTCGGCGAGCTCACCCCCACCCTAGCCGCGATCTGCGCCTACGCCTCGACCCCCTCGCACCTGAGCGGGATTGCGCACCTGCGCGGGCACGAGACGGACCGCCTGGCCGCCCTGGTCGCCGAGATCAACCGCGCGGGCGGGCAGGCCGATGAGACCGAGGACGGGCTCATCATCACGCCGCGCCCGCTCCACGCAGCGCAGATTCGCTCCTACGCGGATCACCGCATGGCGACCTTCGGCGCGATCCTGGGCCTCGTCACCCCCGGCATCACGGTCGACGACATCGCGTGCACCTCCAAGACACTGCCCACCTTCGAGGCCATGTGGGCCTCGCTCGTGGGCGATGACGGCCAGGGAAACACTGACGCTGAGGGAAGCACCGACGCTGAGCACAGCTCCGAGGGCCAGGCACACGCCGATGGTCACGGGACCGTGCAGGCCACCCCGGCCTCGTCGAAGGAGGAGCAGTGATGGCCCGGCGCGACACCGGAACCGACGACCCGCGCGTGCGCGTGCGCGCCGGCAAGGGGTCGCGCCCGCGCACGAAGGACCGGCCCGACTGGTCCTCCAAGCCACTGGGCCGCGTCATCGGCATCGACCGCGGCCGCTACCAGGTGAGCCTGGAGGCTGACGGCACCCGCGTGGTGGCCGTGCGCGCCCGCGAGCTGGGCCGCGGCTCCGTCATCATGGGCGACCGCGTGCGCCTGACCGGCGACCTGTCCGGGCGCCCCGACACGCTCGCGCGCATCGTCGCCGTCGAGGAACGCTCCTCGGTGCTGCGCCGCTCCCTCGAGGACGCGCCGGATCAGCGCGGCGAGAAGGCGATCGTCGCGAACGCGGACACGATGTGCATCGTCGTGGCGCTGGCGGATCCGCCGCCGCGCACCGGCATGATCGACCGCTGCCTGGTCGCCGCCTACGAGGCGGGCCTCGACCCCATCCTCGTCCTGACGAAAGCGGACCTGGCCAGTGCGGACGAGCTGATCGCCGCCTACCAGGACTTCGACGTGCGCGTCGTGCTCACGAGCGCCGAGGCCGGCCAGGCCGACCCGGGCGTCGCCGAGCTGCGGGCCCTCCTGGCCGGCCACTGGTCGGTGCTCGTGGGTCACTCCGGGGTCGGTAAGTCCACGCTCATCAACCTGCTGGTGCCGGGCGCGGGCCGCGCGACGGGTCACGTCAACGAGGTGACGGGGCGCGGGCGCCACACATCCACGTCCTCGGAGGCCTTCGAGCTGGAGGCGGGCGGCTGGATCGTCGATACGCCCGGCGTGCGATCCTTCGGGTTGGGGCACGTGAGCGTCGCCGACGTGCTGGGCGTCTTCCCGGACGTCGCGGAGGCCGCCGCCTGGTGCCTGCCGCTGTGCTCGCACGACGAGGAGGAGCCCTCGTGCGCGCTTGACAGTTATGCGCGAGCCACCGGCCCCTTCAGCATCGACGAGGCCGGGGCTGAGGATGCGGATCGGGTGAAGTCTGAGCGCGCTTCCCGCGTGGCGTCGGTGCGCAGGCTCCTCGAGGCCGTGGCGACGGCGGAGGCCGCGAGCAAGGCTGCCCGCTAGAGAAAAGTGCGCGCCAAAAGTACTTGACAGAGCTCCCCCTGCGTGGACAATGAGGATATAGCGATGGTCGCTATCTCTGGTTCACAAGGTCGTGATCGCTATGTCCACCATTGAGCAAAACCTTCCCGGCAACACTCCAGGGCTTTCCCGGGTCGACAAGGCACTCCGCTGGGTTTTCCTCCTGCCCTTGATCGGACTGACTGCCTATTCAATCGGCGGCAGCTTTTTCGGGAGGGGCGTTCCGCTGAGGAACGACGGGCTCGCCATGATGGTGGCAGTGCTCGCTTGTCTGACTCCAGGATATTCGCGCACGATTCCCGGTGTTCATCGTTTCCTTCGAGCCTGCGAGTGGGCAGTGATGTGTTCTTCCCTCGTATGCACCGCCGCTGTCATCGCCGGTGATCTCACGAGCGGAGGCATCGATCCCGAGCCCTACAACACGCCATCGAACGTCGCGATGGGTGCCGCGTTCGCTGCCCTCTGTTTCTTCGTGGTGCTCCTCATCGCAAAGGAGCGGGCGCGCCGAAAGTGCTTGACAGCGCCCCCCCTGCGTGGACAATGAGGATATAGCGACGGTCGCTATCTCTGGTTCATAAGGTCGTGATCGCTATGTCCACCATCGAGCAGAACCTTATCGGCAACACCGCAGGGCTTTCGCGGGTCGACAAGGTCCTCCGCTACTTCTTCTTCGCGTTGCTGATCGGCACGGTCGTCTATTCGATCGGCGGCACCTTTGTCGGGAGGGACAACCGCCTACCTGACTACGGGCTCGCCGACGCTGCGTTGCTCCTCGCTTCCCTGGCCCCTGGCTCTTCGCGTCCGATTCCGGGCGCGCACCGGGCGCTTCGGGCCTGCGAGTGGGTGGTGATGGGGTGTTCCCTCGTATGCACCGCTGCTGTCATCGTCGGTGACGTCACGGACCACGGAGTCCGCCCCGACCCCTACAACATGCCGCGGAACGTTGCCATGGGCGCTGTGCTTGTAGCCATCTGCTTCTATACGATTCTCCTCGTCTCCAAGGAGCGGGCGCGCCGACGCGGGTTGGTTCCACCGGCCCGCTAGGCCTTCAATCGGGTTCCCGGATGCACCGTTCAGTGGGCGCCGCACCGCGCCGCGCGGCCCCGCCCAACGGACGAGTGTCAGCGCTGGAAGCGGCTCACGAAGTTGCGCAGGATGAGGCGCGAGGGGTCCGTGTCCACGGTCGCGACCTGGGCGCGGATTGCCTCGGCCTTGTCGGCCGGGTAGTAGCGGCCCGCGTACTGGTCGATGCGCACGTTGACACCCGTAAGGTCCATCTCCGGGTGGAACTGGGTCGCCCACGCTGCCTCGCCCACGCGCACCATCTGGATCGGGGTGTCATCCCCGGCCAGAAGGACCTGCATGCCCGGGGCCAGCTCGCGCACGGCCTCGTGGTGGCCGACGTAGGAGTGGAAGCGGTCGGGAGTGCCCTCCAGGAGCGGGTCGTCTCGGCCCGCGTCGGTCTTCGTCAGCGCGATGCCGCTGATTTCCTCGCCGTGGTGGGTGTCGATGACGCCGCCCAGGTGCAGGGTGAGGGTGCCCAGCCCGTAGCACAGGCCCAGGATTGGGAAGGATTCGCCCAGCGCCCGGTCGTAGAAGGAGCGCAGCCAGGCCTCGGCGCGCACTTGGCGCGCTTCCTTCAGGTGGTCGTCGGCGTTCGCGTCCCACGGGGACCCACACACGAAGGCACCCGAGTACTCGGACAGGTCCAGGTCGGGCAGCTCCCTCTCCATGCGCACCTGTCGCACCTGGTCGGGGCTCAGTCCCGAGAAGCGAGGCAGGTCGGCGCTCTCCGCGGCCAGGACGGGACCGTCGTCGCGGGAGGTCAGCATGAGGAAGGGCTTGGTCATGGCTCCATGCTATCGATTACCCGCGCGTATGCAGAAGGTGTCCGCCCTCCAAGCGTGTGTGACGGACGCAGATGTGGGCGCCCTCTGCCACACTGGGAGCATGTTGATTCTGCACACCTCCGACTGGCACCTGGGGCGCACGCTGCACGGCGCGTCTTTGGGCGACAGCGCGGACGCGTTTATTGAGTGGCTGGTTGCTCTGGTGCGTGAGCGCGGCGTGGACGCCGTGCTCATCTCGGGCGACGTGTTCGACCGCGCGGTCCCGCCCGTGGACGCGCTCGCGCGGATGCGTCGCGCCCTGCGCGAGCTGACCGCGCTCACGACGGTCGTCCTGACGTCGGGGAACCACGACGGGGCGGCGCGCCTGGGGCTTTTCGCCGACATGCTGACCCCCTCGCTGCACGTGGTGACAGACCCCGAGGCGATCGGCACGCCCGTCGAGGCCGGGGGCGCTCTCGTGTACCCGATGCCCTACCTGGAGCCCGACCTCGTGCGTCAAAGCCTGTCGGACCTGCCTGCGCAGGGGGAGGGTGGGTTGCCCGCTCCCCTGCCCCGCTCCCACCAGGCGGTTCTGGGGGCGGCACTGCGCCGGGTGCGCGCGGACCTTGAGGCTCGGCGCGACGCGGGCGACGAGCGCCCGGCCATCGCGATGCCGCACGCCTTCGTGACAGGCGCCCAGTCCTCGGACTCCGAGCGCGACATCCAGGTGGGCGGCGTGCCTTCCTTGTCGGCGGACCTATTCGACACGCTCGGGGGTGAGCAGCCCCTGACCCACGGACTGGACTACGTGGCGGCCGGGCACCTGCACCGCCCGCAGAATATCTCGGGTGCATCCGTCCCGATCCGCTACGCGGGCTCTCCCATCGCGTATTCCTTCTCCGAGGCCGGGGCCACCAAGTCCGTCACCCTCGTGACCACGGATGACACGTCGGTGACCGGCATCGAGGTGGTGCCCATCCCGACGCTGCGGGGTATCGCGGTGCTCGAGGGGACCATGGATGAGCTGCTCACCGATCCCGACGAGGCCACCACGGCCTCGTACGTGTCGATCACGGTCACGGACGACGCCCGCCCCGAGCGCATGGTTCCGCGCATCCGGGAGGTCTACCCGCACGCACTCGTCGTCGTGCACCGCCCCCGCCAGGCCCCCTCGCTCGCGCCCGCGATGACCGTGCGCGCCTCGAGGGACCCGCGCGAGGTCGCGGAGGAGTTTTACGAGGCCGTGGGCGGGCGGCCCCTGTCGGAGCGGGAACGCGAGCTCGCCCTGGACGTGTGGGCTGGGCTTCGAGGAAAGGACATGCAGTGAAGATTCGGTGGCTGCGCATCACGGGGATCGGCCCCTTCGCAGGGACACACACGGTCGACTTTTCGGCCTTCGAGGACTCGGGCCTGTTCCTGCTGGATGGCCCCACGGGCGCGGGAAAGTCCACGCTCATCGACGCGATCACCTTCGCCCTGTACGGGGACGTCGCGCGCACGAAGGACGCGTCGAAGGACCGCCTACGCTCCAACCACATCTCGGATTCGGATCCGTCGGAGGCGGACCTGGTGTTTGAGGTGGCGACGGGCATCTACCGGGTGACGCGCACGCCCGCGTACACCCCGGCGGGTAAGAAGTCGCAGCGCAATTCGAAGTCGACGCTGACGCGGGTCGTGGAGGACCCGGACGCGCCGGACGGGTGGCGCACGGTGGAGCCGATCGCGTCGGGTCCGCGCGACGTGGGCTACGAGATTCCGCGCATTGTCGGTCTGGATAAGGACCAGTTCCTGCAGACGATCGTGCTCCCGCAGGGCAAGTTCTCCCAGTTCCTCAACGCCACGTCGGATGCTCGCGAGCAGATTCTGCGCGATATTTTCGACACGCAGATCTACGTGGACTTCACGAAGGCCCTCGTCGATGCGGCCGCCTCGTCGAAGCGCGGCATCGAGGAGCGGCGCGTGGACGCGCTCGGCGCTTTCGAGCGCGTGCGTTCTCTGGACGCGGCTTTTGATGAGGATGCCTCCTATGGCGTGGACGCAGCCGACGCCCAGTCTGCCGCCGCCGAGGAGGCCGACCAGCTGGACGCGAGCGCTGAGGATGCCAGCGCGGTGACTCAGTGGACGCGCGGCGCGTGCGAGCGCGCACGTGAGGCGCACGCGCAGACACTCCGCGCCGCCGAGGCAGCCACGGCGGCAGCACGCGAGGCGGCCCATGCGCTGGCTGAGGGCCGCGCGCTGGCAGAGGCACAGTCGGAGCACGCGCGCGTGAGCGCAAAGCTCACCGAGCTCACTGCATCGCAGGAGACGGTCGCGTCCGACCGTGAGCTCGCGCGTCAGGCCCGCCGGGCGCTGGCCGTGGCGCCCTTCGACGCGGCCGTCGCCGAGGCCTCGGCGCGCCTGGAGTCGGCCAGCGACCAGGTAGCGGCCCTGTCCCCCGCCCTCGGAGAGGATGCCTCGGTCCTCCCGGAGTCTCTGACGCCCCAGGCCGTGGCCGATCTCGGCGAGCGGGCGCAGGAGATGCGCGACGAGGCGACGCGCACGCGCGGCTCTCTTCAGGAGGCCCTGGCCCTCGAGCGCTCGCTGCCCGAGGCGCGCGCACGCATCGAGTCGCTGCGTTCCCGCCGCGAGCAGGCATCGGCGCGCATCGCGTCGATTGAGGCCGAGCGCGAGGAGCTGCCCGGGCGGATCGAGCAGGGAACTCAGGCCCTGCGCCTCATGCGGGCGGACGCGGACACGCTGCCCGATGCGGCGTCCACGCTGCGCGCCCTCAACGAGCGCCTGGATGCCTCCATGCAGGCGGATCTCCTGCGTTCGGCTCTCCTCGGCGCGTCGGACGAGCTGCGCGAGGCCACGGCGGCGGCGAAGCTCGCGAACGCGGCGGCCGCGGACGGCCACGACCTGTGGATCGCGCAGAGTGCCTCGGCGCTCGCACGTGAGCTCGAGGAGGACACGCCCTGTCCCGTGTGCGGGTCGACCACCCATCCCGCCCCCGCTCCGGCCGCGGACGGGGAGATCACGCGCGAGCAGGTCGCCGAGCTCGACCAGGCGCGCGACCGCGCGGAGAACGCGCTGCGCGACGCGCAGGCGCGCCACCAGGACCTCGTGCGCCGTATCGCCCAACTCAACGAGGTGGCGGGCGCACCCACGCCGACGCTCGAAACCGAGCGGGATCAGGCCGCCGAGCTCGTCGCGACGCTGGAGGCCCTCTCCCCGCAGATCGCCGAGATCGAGACCGCCCTCGAGCAGGAACGCGCGCGCCTCGGCGGACTCACGGACAGCCTCGCGAGCGCGCGCGAGGCCGCCGCTTCCCTCGCATCCACGCTTCAGGAGCGCGAATCGGCGCTGGCCGGGGCTCTGGGGCGCGGGGAAGCAGAGCGCGCGGGCTTCGAGTCCCTTGACGCTCGCGCGGCACACCTAGATGAGTGCGCACATCGGGCGGCGCTGCTGTCGGGCGCATGCACGGAGTGGGAGAATGCGAGAGCGGCTCTGGTGAAGGCGCAACGCTCCCTCGCGGATGCACTGACACAGCAGGGCCTGGAGGCGGATTCGTGGCGCTCGCTTCTTCTTCCGCTCCCCCGGGTCGAGGCGCTCGAGGCGCGCGTGGCGGCTCACGACAAGGAGCTGTTTGCGGCACGCGAGGCCCTCGCCTCCGAACGCCTGACCCGCGCGGCTTCCGTACCTGCGCCGGACG
The DNA here is from genome assembly GCA_958349165.1 of uncultured Actinomyces sp. Taxonomy (GTDB): domain Bacteria; phylum Actinomycetota; class Actinomycetes; order Actinomycetales; family Actinomycetaceae; genus Pauljensenia. Next base: position 8,684 of record CATWCG010000036.1, read on the forward strand.
TCGAGGCCCTCACCGAGGCGTCGCGCAGGGCCGATGCGGGCGCCGCTTCGGCAGCCCGGGCCTCGGGCGTTCTCGAGCAGCACTGCGCGCAGCTGGAGGCGGCCCGCGCGTCCCTCGAGCAGGCGCTCGACGCCCTCGCGCAGACCCGGGAGCAGGCCGGCCCCATCCGCCGCCTCGCGGACATCGCGGTGGCCTCGGGCCCGGAAAACCTGGCGTCCACTCCCCTGTCGGCGTGGGTGCTCATCGCACGCCTGGAGGAGGTACTGGCGGCCGCGAACCCGCGCCTGGCAGCGATTTCGTCGGGACGCTACGAGCTCGCCTCCGTCCCCGACGACGGCACCGCCTCGCGCAAGTCGGGGCTGGGCCTGGCAATCATCGACCATGACACGGATGCAATGCGCAGCCCACGCACCCTGTCGGGCGGGGAAACGTTCTACACGTCCCTCGCGTTGGCTCTGGGCCTCGCGGACGTCGTCTCAGCGGAGGCCGGGGGCGTCGAGCTGCGCACGATGTTCATTGACGAGGGCTTCGGGTCGCTGGACTCGCACACGCTCAGCCTCGTGATGGCCCAGCTTCAGGCGCTGCGTAGCGCTGGACGCACGGTCGGCGTGATCTCGCACGTCGAGGAGATGGCGACCCAGATTGCGGACCAGATCCAGGTGCGGCCGCTGCCGGAAGGAGGATCGACCCTGAGCGTGCGCGCTTAAGCGTCAGCCCTTGTGCAGCGCCAGGACCGCGGGGCGCTCGGAGCGGTCGAACCAGGCGAGGGAGGACTCCCACAGGGTGGCCACGGCCTCGTCGGCGTCCTCCTGCGTCTCGGCACTCAGGACGGCCTCCACCGCGGGCGCAGCGTCGGGCAGGTCCGCGAGGATCGCCGCCACGTCCGACCAGGTGTATTCGAAGGCGGCGGCCTCGAAAATGTGAGGCTCGATCTGATCGCCGGGGGTCAGCGTCGTCGAGGTGGGCGTGTCGACGGCCAGGACGAGGCGCGCGGGCGCGGCCCCCGCGCTCTCGCGGGCCAGCTCCAGGCAGGACAGGGCGGCCTCGGTGATCGCGTCGTCTTCGAGGACCTCGACGTCCTCGCCGCTCATCGCGCCGTCGGGCACCGCGACGACGCCTGCGCGCACGGGCGGCAGCGGGACGGACAGGTCGGACAGGAGGGCGGGAATGTAGACGCGCATGCTCACAGTGTAGGCACCCACTGGGCCACGATGGCTTCCAACTCGTCGGCGGCGAGGCAACCCGCGCCTTTTTCTCCCAGCGCCTTGGCGCGCAGGGACGCCCGTCCCACCCCGCCGTCCTCGCTCACGGTGTGGAAGATATGCCCGGGCATGAACGCGCCGATGGCGGCCTGCAGCGCGGCGACGGGGCGGGGCCCGATCGCGTCCGAGGTGACGCGGTTGACGATGACGTCGACGGGGATGTCGCGCCCGTGTTCCTCCCACCAGCGCGCCAGGAAGGAGAGCCGGTTGACGCCGACGATGTCCCCGCGCGCCACGACGACGAGGCGGTCAGCCCGTGCGAGGACGCCGAGGGCGACGTCGTCCCGGTTCGCGCCGCGAGAGGCCTTCTCGAGGGAGGTTGCCGCCAGGTCGATGACGCTGTAGCGCGCGCTCAGACGGGCTGCCGCGATGATCGCCTCGATGCTGGTGCGGCTGACCTCGCGCCACCGGTGGGGGGTGACCAGGCCGGTGACAATGCGCAGCCCCTCGGAGCGTGGCACGCACGCCCCGGCCAGGTCCTCGGGGGTCAGGGCCCCTCGTGAGGCAGCGCGCGCGAGGACGGAGAGGCCCGAGGCGTGGACGGGCAGTCCGAGCAGGTGCGAGAGGGTCGGGTTGGAGGTGTCGGCGTCGATGAGGATCGTGGGGGCGTGCGCGGCGAGCATCGTCGCGATGCCCGCGGCCAGGGTCG
>CATWCG010000037.1:0-10577 GCA_958349165.1 uncultured Actinomyces sp.
TCCCCCGCCCTGGGCCCGCTGGGCTTCCTCGGCGCGGTTCAGCGCGTCGTGCAGGCGCGTCTGGGCCTCGCCGTAGGCGGTCCAGTCGCCCTTGCTCATCGCCGCGTCGGCGTCGCGCATGGCCTGGGCGGCGTCACTGACGGCCTGGCTGAGCTGGGTGCTCGCATCCCCGGGGGTCGTGGAGGTTCCCGGCTGGGTGCCTCCCCCGCCGCTCTGGGTGGTCGTCGCCGAGTCGTCCGCGACCAGCTGGCTGAGGGATTCCTCCAGAGTCGGGGCGAAGCCGACCTTGTCGCCGAAGGCCGTCAGGACGGATCGGAGCACCGGGTAGGAGGCCGAGCCGGTGCCCTGAACGTAGACGGGCTGGACGTAGAGCAGGCCGCCGCCGACGGGCAGGGTCAGGAGGTTTCCTCGGATGACGGTCGAATCGGCCTGGTTGAGCAGGTTGAGCTGGGTGGCGATCTTCTCGTCGGAGTCGTACTTGTTCTGCACCTGGCCGGGTCCGGGCACGGTCGTCGACGAGGGCAGGGCGAGCAGGCGAAGCTTGCCGTACCCCTCGCGTACCTGGCCGGGGCTGTTACCGGTTTCGGAATCCACGGCGAGGAAGCCCGCCATGGCCTCGCGCCGCCCCTCGCCGCCGCCACCGGGCACGAACACGGAGGTCAGCGAGAACTCGGCGCTCTCCTGGCCGGGCATCTGCATGGTCAGGTAGTACGGGGGCTGCAGGGCGGTCGGTGCGGACACGCGGTTGCCGTTCGCGTCCACGCCCGCGGACGGCGCGCTCGAGGCGGTGGCGTCCCCGTAGGTCGAGGTCTCCTCGGCGAGGCGCCAGCGGTCACCGCCCGAGTAGAAGCCGGCCGCGTCGGTGACGTGGTAGGTGGCCAGCAGGTTGCGCTGGACCTTGAACATGTCCTCGGGGTAGCGCAGGTGGCTCATGAGGTCGCCGGAGATGGCGGACATGGGCTCGACGCTGCCCGGGTAGATCTTTTCCCACGTGCGCAGGATCGGGTCCTGGTCGTCCCAACGGAACAGGCGCACGGACCCGTCGTAGGCGTCGACGACGGCCTTGACGGAGTTACGCATGTAGTTGATCTTGTTGGCCTGCACGTACTGGCCCATCTGCGTGGACTGGGAGTCGACGGTCGCGTCGGAGAGCGTCTCGTGCTGGGCGTAGGGGTAGTTGTTCGTCGTCGTGTAGGCGTCGACCACCCACACGAGGCGCTTGGGGGTCGAGGCGTCCCCGTCCATGTCAACCACCGCGGGGTAGGCGGACTGCTCAAGGGTCAGGTAGGGAGCGACCTTGGAGACGCGCTGGAGCGGATCGCGGTCGTAGAGGATCTGCGAGGCCTCGTTGGTCTGGGAGGAGAAGAACAGGTCGGTGGACCCAAACTTGATGGCGTACAGGAGCTTGTTCCACGTGTTGCCCACGGAGGGGCCGCCGTTGCCGGTGAACGTCGTGGAGACCTGGCCGCCGACGGCCGTGTCGTCCGGGTAGTCGAGCTCCTGGGGCTCGGCACCTTCAGGGGCACCAACGATCGAGTAGGTGGGTGAGCCGGGGCTGAAGTAGACGCGCTCCTCGTACTCCCCCATCTCGCCGACAGACGGCACAGACTGCTCCCAGTAGGAGGGCAGGCCGTCGCTCGTGAGCTGATTACCGTAGGCTGCGACAGCGCCAAAGCCGTGCGTGTAGACGGTGTGCTGGTTGACCCACGTCTGCTGCTCGGCGGACAGGCCCGAGAGGTTGAGCTCGCGCACGGAGATGACGGTGTCGCGCCGCTCGCCGCCCACCGTGTAGCGGTCGACCTTCATGCCCGAGTTGAAGCCGTAGTACAGGCGGGACTGTTGGAGCTGCTGGACGGTCTTGGTGATGACCTTCGGGTCGAGCAGGCGCACCTGAGAGGTGAGGGCTTCGTTGTCGAATTGCCCGGCCGAGGCCGTGGTGGCCGCGTCGTAGTTCGTCTGGTAGTCGACGTCGTCGAGGCCGTAGGCGGCCAGGGTCGCGTCGATGTTGCGCTGAATGTAGGGCGATTCGAGGGTGCGCTGGTTGGGGCGCACGCGGAACTGCTCGATGAGCGCGGGGTACGCGCCGGCCAGGATCAGGGCGGCGATGACGGTGACGGCCACGCCGGTCACGGGCAGGCGCCACGTGCCGCGGAAGGCAGCCACCACGAAGAGGGCGGCGACCAGGAAGGAGATGACCGCCAGGATCGAGTGCGCGGGGAGCGTGGCGTTGATGTCGGAGTACATGGCGCCGTGGATGGAGCCGCTCTCCGAGGTCAGCAGCTCGTAGCGGCCCAGCCAGTAGTTGATGCCGATGAACACCGAGAGGGTGGCGGCCATGAGACCGGTCTGGAGTCGCGCGTGCTTGGAGGCGTGGGGGCGCGGGGCCAGGCGGATCGTCCCGTACAGGTAGGACACGACGAGGGCGGCGGCCAGCCCGATACCGGTGACGGTCATGAGGAAGGAGACGAGCACCTTGAGCGCGGGCAGGACGAACACGAAGAAGGAAATATCCAGGCCGAACTGGGGATCTACCTGATCGAAGGACGAGGCGTTGAGGAACTGCAGGAGCGTGCGCCATTCGGTGGCCAGACGGGCGCCGTTGGTGAATCCGAAGAAGAGGGCGACTCCCCAGAAGGCGAAGCGCCGCACGGGTTCGAGCGCCTCCTGGTAGCCGCGCAGCGCCGCGGATGCTTCCCCGCGCGTCGAGGAGGCGCGGTGACGGTAGGCGAAGGCCATCGAGAAGTACAGGAGCCCGGTAGCGACCAGCAGGCCCACGACGAAGAGGCCGAAGTGGGCGCCCCACTGGGTGAGGATGACGCGCGTGGCGCTCATCTGGCGGAACCACAGGATTTCCGTCCACACGATGGAGGACCCGTAGACGACGGCGGCGATGAGCGCCAGCGCGGCCAGCGTGATCGCGCCGGGGCCGGGCTTGCGGAGCTTCACCTCGGCGCGAGGGGCTCGCCGCTGACGCGGTTGATCTGGCTGATCGGATCCGAAGACCGAGAATGGGAAGCTCACAGCAATCCTCTCTGTTAAACCGAAAGCTAGCTCCCAGTCTACCGGTGGGCAGGTTGTTCTTCGTCTCGGTTTTGTCCGCTCTCCGTGAGATTATGGGGGGCATGAGTGTTGAGATGATGCCGAGTGCGCGTGAGATCGCGCTGGCCAACGTGGTTGTCGATATCGAGAAGGGCGCCGCCCGCGTGGGGTGGGATCACGCGCCTTCCATCTATGCGCTGGTCCCGACGGCTCTGCTGCTGTCCGACCCGAACCTGCCGGCCGACATTGCCGAGCAGCTGCGCGCGGGCTGGGACGGCAGCGACGAACACTTGAGCGCGATCATCCAGGAGGATCTGGCCGACGATGACATCGAGCAGGTCCTGGCCCACCTGGCGTGGCCGGAGACGGTGCCGGGGGCCGCGATTACGGTCGAGCGCATCGTCGTTCCCCCGGAGGTGGAGGACGAGGCCCCCGAGGACCCGGAGGAGGCCCTCGCGTTCGTCGCCAACCACCCGCTGCGCACTGACGTGCGCCTGGCCGTCGGCGTCATGCGCAGCGGCGAGTCCTGGTGTGCGCTGCGCACCCGCGCCTTCGACTCCGACGACAAGGTCGGGCAGGGCTCAAACCTCGTTCCCGCCCTGGTGGACGCCCTGCGCGCGTCCCTCGAGCCCGTCACGGACGAGGAAGCCTGATCACGCCAGGGGCCCCGGCCTCGTCCGAACCAAGAGGGACGAGGCCGGGGCCCGCTCGCACCCACCTGGCCTGAGACGCTGGGCGGGCCTGGGAGCTCTACTGGCAGGTCGGCAGGGTGTCCCCGGTGCCCTCCGCGATGGAGGAGACGGCCGTGGTGGCCTCGGCAAGCGTGGACACGGAGACCACGCGCAGCCCATCGGGGACGTGGCCGACCACCTCGGAGCAGTTGTCGCGCGGCGCCAGGAACCACTCGGCGCCGTCCTTCTTGGCTCCCCACATCTTCTGCTGGATGCCGCCGATGGCGCCGACCTGCCCGTCGAAGGACATCGTGCCGGTCCCGGCGATGGGCGTTCCCCCCGTCATGTCTCCCGGCGTCAGGCGGTCGATGATGCCCAGGGAGAACATCATGCCCGCGCTCGGGCCGCCCACGTCCTTGAGGTTGACGGTGATCGTCACGGGCATGTCAGGCTCCACCGTCAGGTAGACGCCGAGCTTAGAGCCGGGTTCGTTCTCGCCGGCCGCAATCGAGTCGAAGGACAGGTCCAGGGTGGCGCCGTCGCGTTCGACGGTGATCGTCATGTGGCTTCCCGCGGGAACGGTGCGCATGAGCGTGAAAGGAGTCGTCGCATCGGCGACCTCGTGGCGCGTGCCGTCGGGGGTCGTGATGGCCCGCAGGACGTCGCCTTCCTGGACGATGCCGTCCGCGTTCGAGCCCTCCGTGGCGCCCTGGATCGTGACGGTGGCGGGAATTTGCCAGCCCAGGTAGTCGAGCGCGGCGACCTGGGAGGTCAGCTGCGAGTTGCGCATCATGGCGAGCTGCGCTTCGCTGACCTGGTCGTTCGTCGTCCCTTCGGGGTAGACGGAATCGTAGTCCACGATCTTGCTGTGCGGGTCGAAGTAGGCCCCGATGAGCTCGGCGAAGCTCAGCCGGTGGCCGGGGCCGCCCGACTCGGAGACGGTGACCATGCGCAGCTGGCCCTGCCCGGGTTGCGCGGGGGCGGTGACCGAGGCGGACTGCGGCTCGTCGACGCGGACGGCTTCGCCCGTGGTGGGGTCGGTGCCTTCAATGTCGAGCATCGGGACGCCGTCCTCGGTTCCCAGCACGTTGAAGGTCGGCCCGGGGCTGGAGACGACGAAGGGAACGGGAACCCAAAAGAGGATCGCCACCATCGCCAGGAGAGCCACGAGGGCGGTGACGAGGCGCCAGCTGACAAGCGGGATACGCTCGCCCTGACCTTCCCCATTGGACAGCTTCTCATCAAGTGTCAAGGTCTGATCCGTTTCGCTCACCGTGCAATTGTGTCCCACTCGGCGCGCTCGTGCACGCCCACTCCCACGCTCCCCCTTATGCTCTCAGCGTTTTCGCAGGGTTTTGTCAGCCCGGGCGCATGGCCGCCCGCTAGTCTGTGTCCATGAATGAGAACGAGTCCGGCACACCGTTTGAGGATTTTCTGCGCTCCATCCTGGGAGACGAGGCCGCCGCCGAGGCCGCCCGCGCCCTCGAGGCTCAGGGCTTCGATCCCGCGAACCTTCCCCCCGAGTTTTCCGACCCGGCGCGCATGCGCGCGGCCATGGGACAGTTCCAGTTCCTGATGAACACGACGGCCGGACCGGTGAACTGGCGCATCGTGGAAGACAGCGCCAAGCAGGCCGCCTACGCCAGCGGTGACCCCGCTCCCACGGCGACCGAGGCGGAGGCGGCGCGTCAGGCGATGACCGTCGCAGACCTGTGGCTCGACGCCGTCACCGACTTCGCCTCGGGTCCGGTGACCCGCGACGTGTGGAGCAAGGTCGCGTGGGTGGAGCACACGATTCCCACGTGGAAGCGCATCTGCGAGCCGATTGCCCTCAACGTGTCGCGCGCCCTGTCGGGGGCGCTCTCCGATCAGTTCGGCCCCGACGGCCTCGGCGAGGCCTCGTCCCTGCCCGATGGGATGGCGGCGATGCTGGGCAAGACGCAGGAGATGATGCCCCGCCTGTCGGCGATGATGTTCTCCGCTCAGCTGGCCCGTGCCCTGGCGGCGCTGGCCGGTGAGTCTTTCGGCACCTACGACACGGGCATCCCGCTGTCGGATGCCTCCCACGCGGTGCTGCTGCCCCACACCATCGCCGAGTTCGCCGATGGCCTGGACGTTCCCTTCGACGAGGTGCGCCAGTTCCTGGCGGTGCGCGAGGCCGCCCATCGTCGCCTTTTCGCCTCGGTGCCGTGGCTCGAGGGCGACCTGGTGCGGGCGGTGGAGCGCTATGCGTCTCAGATCGCGATCGACACAGAGGCCATCACGGAGGTGGCACGGTCGGTGGATCCGTCGGATCCGGAGTCGGTAGAGTCCGCCCTCAGCGGCGGCGTGTTCGCCCTGGCGACCACCCCCGATCAGCGTCGGGCCCTCACTCGCCTGGAGACGATGCTCGCCCTCATCGAGGGCTGGGTCGAGGTGGTCACGGCGCGCGCGACGTTACCCTACCTGCCCCACGCGGATGCGCTGCGCGAGATGATGCGCCGCCGCCGTGCCTCGGGCGGCCCCGCGGAGGAGATCCTGGGGACCCTCATCGGCCTGAAGATGCGTCCGCGCCAGGCGCGCGGCGCTGCCTCGATCTTCTCTCTCGTCGAGGCCGACGGCGGGAGGGAAGCCCGCGAGGCCCTGTGGTCGCATCCGGACATGGTCCCCTCGGAGACGGAGCTGGCCACGCCCGACACCTTCCTGACGCTGCGGCGCGCCGCCGCCGAGGAGGATGCGGATATCGATGCGGCCCTCACCTCGCTGCTGGATGGAACGCTCGGCTGGGCGGAGGGCCTGGAGCCCGGCGCCGATTCGGGTGAAGAGTCTTCTGCTCCCGGCGACGGCGAGGCGACCGAGGGCTCGGACCCACACGACAACGAATGATCTGACAAGTTATCCACAGATTTTTCAAAAGGTCACGCGAAACTGACGGACGGGTTCATGATGGCTTCTACAGGCATGAAGCAAAGGAGACCATCATGAACCTGGCACGCAATACGGCGATCTTGTGGCGCGGCCCCGGGGCCGTCCAGGTCGGAGGAGACAGCTCCCGGCACGTCCTCCTCGACAACCTGCACGCGAACGACCAGCTGTGGCTCAGCCACCAGGCACACTCGCCGCGCTCAGCCGAGCCCACCCGGGCCTCGCCGGAACTCATGGCGGCGCTGCACCGCGCACACCTCATCGACGAGGGGGACCGGCGGCCCACGGCGCGCGTCGGCGTCCACGGGGCGGTGCCCGCCTCCATCCTGGCGCTGCGCAGCCTCGTCGACACGATCAACCTCTCCCTCGCCATCGACGTCACCGCGCTGGTGGACGAGGACTGGGACCGAGTCTTCGGCGGCACCTTCACCGGCACCGCCCGCGATCGAGCCATCCGACGCGAGTTGGCTCCCCTGATCCCCCTCCCCCACCTGCACCATCAGGGCGAGACCGACTGCGTCATCGTCTCGGCCGACCGCGTCGTCGACCCGGGCGTCCCCTTCGAGCTGACGGCCCACGACACCGCGCACCTCATCGTCACGCGCGGGGAACATTCCTACCAGGTCGGCCCCTTCGTCATCCCGGGCATCACACCGTGCTACCAGTGCGTCGAGCACGCGCGAGCCACGGCAGACCCCTTCCGCCTCACCCACCTGCGTGAGCTCGCCGACTGGCCGCTGGGAACACTCTCCCTGCTGGCCCACTACGCGGCGGCCCTGCGCGTGGCGCGCCTGGTGAGAGACTTCGTCTCCGGCGCACTCACCGCGAGCCTGTGCGCCGAGGTCGCGACCATCGACGAGGACGGGACAATCAGCGTCGAACGCGCCCGTCCCGCCCACGAATGCGTGTGCGGGATCTGCGGGCTCGCCTCCTGAGTCAGGCCTCCTCGTCGACGACAACCTCCTCGCCGCGCACGAGGGCGAGGACGGGAGCGGCGAAACGCTGCACCTTGACGTCGCCGATCCCGCGGATGACCCTCAGCTGCGTCGTGTTCTTCGGCATCGCCACGGCAATATCGCGCAGCGTCTGATCCGTGAACACCGCGAAGGGCGGAACATCCGCCTGCCGGGAAGCCGCCAGTCGCCAGGCCTTGAGCCGCGCGAACAGGTCGATGGCCTGCGGGGAGGCTTCCTCCTCAAAGGCGCGGTTGAGGGCGCGCGTGGAGGGGCGCGCCTTCTTCTTGGGCGCACCCACACCGCGCTCCTGGGGCCAGATCCCATCGAGGAGACGGCTACGCTTGCGCTTGCCGCGACCGTCCGCGCCCCGCGAGCGCGCCCACGACAGGGTCAGCAGATCGCGTGCGCGGGTGACGGCCACGTAGAGGAGGCGACGCTCCTCCTCGCGGGCCTCGGGTGTCTTCGCGTAGGAGATGGGTAGCAGGCCCTCCGAGAGGCCGACCAGGAAGACGGCATCCCACTCGAGGCCCTTGGCGGCGTGGATGGTGGCCAGCTCGACGCCCGCTTTGTCGGGCTCGACCTGGTAGGCGATTCGCTCGTCCAGCTCGGCGACGAAGGCGGCGAGCGTGTCCGCGTGGCTGTCGTCGGCCCATCCGACGATCGCGTTCATGTTCGACCAGCGCTCGGAGCCGGCCTGTCCGGAGGGTGCCTCGGGCGCCCACCCGACCCCGGAGAGCACGTCGCGCACGAGCTCGCCGAGCGCCCCCTCCTGCGCGGCGGCCGCCGCGGCGCGCAGGCGCGAGATCGCGGTGCGCACATCGTCGCGGGCAAAGAAGGGCTTGCCTCCGGCGACGGCGACGGGGATGCCTCGGTGTCCCAGAGCCTCCTCGAAGGCCTGGGATTGGCCGTTAGTGCGCATGAGGACGGCGATGTTGTGGGGTTGGACGCCGCCGGCGACGAGGTCCGCGATCTGTGCGGCGACCCCCGCAGCCTCCGCGTGGTCGTCGTCGTAGGTGCAGTAGCCCACGTGCGCTCCCCCGTCGCGCTGGCTGGACAGGCGCACGGTCCCCTCGCGCTGGGTGGCTCGCGCCAACACGTCGTTGGCGAGGGTGACGATCTGCGGGGTGGAGCGGTAGTCGCGGGTCAGCTCCACGACGCGCGCGCCCGGGTGCTTGCGCCCGAACCCCGTCAGGTAATCCGGGGACGCGCCCGTGAAGGAGTAGATGGTCTGAGCGACGTCGCCGACGACGCACACGTCGTGGCGCCCGCCCAGCCACAGGTCGAGGAGGCGCGCCTGGAGGAGGTTGACGTCCTGGAACTCGTCGACCACGAAGGAACGGTACTGCTTGCGCACGATGGAGGCGACGTCGGCGCGCTCCTGGAGCATGCCGCACAGGTAGATGAGGATGTCCTCGAAATCGATGACGCCGCGCTCGTTCTTCGCGTCCTCGTACACGTCGAGGAGGCGGGCCATATCCCCCGCATCCAGCCCGGCGGGCACGTCTCGGCGCAGGCGCGCCACCGACGCGGCGTAGTGCGCGGCGTCGATCATCGACACCTTCGCCCATTCGACCTCGGCCGCGATGTCGCGCACGTTGGTGCGGTCGATGGCGATTCCGAGGCGGGCGGCGGAGGCGGCGACCAGGGAAGCCTTGTGCGGGATGACGTCGGGCAGCGGCCCGCCGACCACCGTCGGCCAGAAGTGGCGCAGCTGGCGCAGGGCCGCAGAGTGGAAGGTCCGCGCCTGCGCCTTGGGTACGCCCAGCTGGGCCAGACGGTGCCGCATCTCGAAGGCCGCGCGCTGGGTGAAGGTCACGGCCAGAACGTTGGAAGGATCGACGGCACCAACGGCCGCCCCGTAGGCGATGCGGTAGGTGATCGCGCGGGTCTTGCCCGTGCCGGCGCCCGCGAGGACGGCGAGGGGCCCGGCGACCTGGGTGGCGACGGCACGCTGGTCGGGGTCTAGGGCATCAAGCAGTTCCTCGGGGTTCATGCCCCTATTGTCCCATCGCCCACCCTCAGCTGCGTCCCGTGCCCTCCGGCCCGCTGGGCAGATCGCAGCCGTACCATTCCCGAAGCAGCGCGTAGGCGATGGAGGCGCGGCCGGGCGCGCTGATCTCCCCCTGTTCGAGCGCGCAGGCCAGCTCCTCGCGGCTGTAGAAACGCGCCCACTCGATCTCCACGCCATCCGCCCGAGGGGTCGGGCGCGGCGAGACGGTCCGGGCGCGGTAGCCCATCATCTGGGAGCGCCCGAAAGGCCAGGGCTGTGTCGCGACGTAGGTGGGGGCCTCGATCTCGACGCCCACCTCCTCGGCGACCTCCCGGGCCACCGTGACGTCCGGGGACTCCCCGGCCTCGACGTATCCGGCGATAATCGACACGAAACCGGGCTTCCACAGGGCGTTATGCGCGAGCAACACGCGCCCATCGTGATCCTGAACGAGGACGATGATCGCCGGGTCCTGGCGCGGGTATTCGAGCCGATCGCAGGCCTGACAGCGCGCCGCCCAGCCGGCGGACTCCAGGGACACGGGAGAGCCGCAACGTCCGCAGTAGCGGTAGCTGGCGTGCCAGCCCGCCAACGCCACGGCGGTCAGCGCCAGGGCCGCGTCGTCACCCCCGAGCTGCCAGCCGACCGCGCGCAGATGCTCCCAGCGCCCCCGGGCCTCGTCCCGGCTGGTCTCGATCGCGACGACGCTGCGTCCACCCGCCACCCCGATGAACGAGGCCGTAGTTCCCTCGAGATCGCGCGCGGCCTCGTCCCCGGCCAGGCGTCGCAGAGTCGGCGTATCCGAGGGCCGCGCCCCGGCCTCGTCCAGGAGGACGAAACCGGCCGGATCGACGACGATGACATCCGCCTCACCGGCGCGCACCAGGGCGACGGGAGCCGCGGATTCACGCAGCGCGACCGACGGATCGACGTCACCGCGAACGAGAGGTAGATCAAGACTCATAAACTCCACGGTAACGCGGTGGGCTACCCTAGGCACTATGACAACCACTCCCC
>CATWCG010000038.1:0-10570 GCA_958349165.1 uncultured Actinomyces sp.
CGACGGCGAGCAGGTTGACTCCGCCTCCGACGTCTCCTACGAGATCGGCTCCGGCTCCATGCTCGACGGCCAGGACACCGCGCTGCGCGGCACCAAGGCCGGCGACGAGGTCACCTTCACGTCCACGCTCAAGGGCGGCGACCACGAGGGTGAAGAGGCCGAGGTGACCATCACCGTCAAGGCCATGAAGGCTCGTGAGCTGCCCAAGGCCGACGACGACTTCGCCCAGATGGTGTCCGAATTCGACACCCTGGAGGAGCTGACCGAGGACCTCAAGAAGCAGGCCGCCCAGTCCAAGGAGTCCCAGCAGGCCCTCGCCGCGCGCGACGCCCTCATCGACGTCCTCCTCGACAAGGTCGAGATCGTTCTGCCCGAGTCCGCGGTCGACCACCAGGTCGAGCACCGCGTCGGCGAGGACGCCAAGCCCAAGGCGAAGAAGGAGGCCCGCGAGGCCGTCGAGAAGGAGATGCGCACCGAGCTGCTCTCCGAGGCCCTGGCCAAGAAGTTCGACGTCCAGGTCTCCCAGCAGGAGCTCATCGACTACGCGATCCAGATGTCGCAGAACTTCGGTATCGACATCAACCAGCTGTTCTCCTCCTCCCAGCAGATGGCGAACGTCGTGGCTGACCTGGGCCGCTCGAAGGCTCTCATCGAGACCCTCAAGGTCGTCTCCGTCAAGGACACGAACGGCGCCGACGTCGACCTGTCCAAGTTCTTCGGCACCGACCCGGCCACCGAAGAGGGCGCGGAGATCATCACCGAGTCTGCCGGCGAGCAGGAGTGACCCGCTGCGGGTGATCCCGCGCGCGAGTGACTAACTCGTGGGCTGAGGGGGCGAGGCTTGTGCCTCGTCCCCTCACCGTATGTGCTCAGTGCGCGTGCCTCGCTTCATGTGCCGACAGCGAAACGGCGGCCCGGCGCGCGCGCCGGGGGGCGCGCAGCGGGTACGGTTGACACCAATGGGGCCGACTGGGCCCGCGAACAGACGAGGAGGTACGCGTGAGCGTGCACAATACCGGGGTTGCCGGCGAAGGCTCGCAGCTGGGACTGGGCGACTCGGTCTACCAGCGCCTGCTCAAGGAGCGCATCATTTGGCTGGGTGGGGAGGTTCGCGATGACAATGCGAACGCGATCTGCGCGCAGCTGCTGCTGCTCGCGGCCGAGGACCCGGACCGCGACATCTACCTGTACATCAACTCGCCCGGTGGCTCGGTGACGGCCGGCATGGCCATCTACGACACGATGCAGTACATCAAGCCGGACGTCGTCACGGTCGGCATGGGCCTGGCTGCGTCGATGGGCCAGTTCCTGCTCACTGCGGGCGCCCCCGGTAAGCGCTACATCACGCCCCACACCCGCGTCCTGCTGCACCAGCCCCTGGGCGGCGCTGGCGGCTCCGCGACGGAGATTCGCATCAACGCGGATCTGATCTTGGGCATGAAGAAGGAACTCGCCGCCATCACCGCGTCTCGAACGGGTAAGACCGTCGAGCAGGTGGAGGCCGACGGCGATCGCGACCACTGGTTCACGGCGCAGGAGGCCCTCGAGTACGGCTTCGTCGACCGCGTGATCGACAGCCCGCAGGAGATCGGAACGCGAGGAGAGAACTGATGAGCACCCAGCCCTACTTTGAGGCGGTCGCCCGCCAGATGCCCCAGGCCCGCTACGTGCTGCCCGATTTTGAGGAGCGCACGGCCTACGGTTTCCGTCGCCAGAACCCCTACACGAAGCTGTTCGAGGACCGCATCGTGTTCCTGGGCGTGCAGGTGGATGACGCCAGCGCCGACGACGTCATGGCGCAGCTGCTGGTCCTGGAGTCCCAGGATCCCGATTCGCTGATCACCATGTACATCAACTCGCCCGGCGGCTCCTTCACGGCGCTGACCGCGATCTACGACACGATGCAGTACATCAAGCCGCAGATTCAGACGGTCTGCCTGGGACAGGCCGCCTCGGCAGCGGCCGTGCTGCTGGCCGCCGGCTCGCCCGGCAAGCGTCTGGCGCTGCCCAACGCGCGCGTCCTCATTCACCAGCCGGCGATGGAGGGCATGCAGGGGCAGGCCTCGGATATCCAGATCGTCGCCGACGAGATCGACCGCATGCGCGCTTGGCTCGAGGACACCCTCTCGAAGCACTCGGGCAAGCCTGTGGAGCAGGTGCGCCGCGACATCGAGCGCGACAAGATCCTCACCGCGCCGCAGGCCGCCGAGTATGGCCTGATCGACCAGGTCCTGGAGTCCCGCAAGGCTCTGTGACTTGTGAGATGTTGACGAGGTCGTGGCTTCCCCGTGCCGGTGAGCGCGGGGGCGCTGCGGCCTCGTCATATACGCGCGCGAGCGTCGATGCGAGGGGACTGGCGCCCTTTGTGGTGATGTGTGAACATTTGATAACAATGAGCGCGCCTGCGTGGAAAATGTCCCCTTGTGCATTAGGTTATTTTCTAGTAAGTGCGACAGCGTCTCCGACCGAACGGAAAACGCTCAATTAAGTGGAGGTCTCGTGGCTCGTCTGACTGATGGCGCGGAACTGCTCAAGTGCTCTTTCTGCGGCAAGAGCCAGAAGCAGGTGCGTAAGCTCATCGGTGGCTCCGGCGCGTATATCTGCGACGAGTGCATCGAGCTGTGTAACGAGATCATCGAGGAAGAACTCGGCGCCCAGCAGACCTCGGCCTCGTCGACGCCCCTGCCCAAGCCTCGTGAAATCAACGAATTCCTCAATACGTGGGTGATCGGCCAGGACCGCGCCAAGCGCGCCCTGTCCGTGGCCGTGTACAACCACTACAAGCGCGTGCGCTCGCGCGAGGCGGGCAACGCTGAGGACATGCTGGGCACGAAGTCCAACATTTTGCTGCTGGGCCCCACGGGCACGGGCAAGACCCACCTGGCGCGCTGCCTGGCCCGCCTCCTCGACGTGCCGTTCGCGATCGTGGACGCCACCGCGCTGACGGAGGCCGGCTACGTGGGCGAGGACGTGGAGAACATTCTCTTGCGCCTCATCCAGGAGGCTGACGGCGACATCAAGAAGGCCGAGAAGGGCATCATCTACGTCGACGAGATCGACAAGATCGGCCGCAAGGCTGAGAACGCCTCGATCACGCGCGACGTGTCCGGCGAGGGCGTCCAGCAGGCGCTCCTGAAGATCATTGAGGGCACGGTTGCCTCTGTGCCCCCCACGGGCGGACGCAAGCACCCCCACCAGCAGTTCCTGGAGATTGACACTTCCGGCATCCTCTTCATCGCGGCCGGCGCGTTCGCGGGCATCGAGGATATTGTCAAGGGGCGCCTGGGGCGTCGCTCCACTGGCTTTGGTTCGGAGCTGAAGAGCACCTCGGAGATGGGCGACCTGTACGAGGCCGTGTCCGCCGAGGACCTGCACAAGTTCGGCATGATTCCCGAGTTTATCGGCCGCCTGCCCATCCTGACCTCCACGAAGGAGCTGACGGAGGAGGACCTGGTGCGCGTCCTGACCGAACCGTCGAACTCTCTGGTGCGCCAGTACCAGCACCTTTTCGAGCTGGACGGCATGGACCTGGAGTTCACCCACGAGGCACTCTTGGCGATCGCGGCGCGCGCGAACGAGCGCAAGACCGGTGCGCGTGGCCTGTCCTCGATCATGGAGCAGACCCTGTCCGACCTCATGTTCGACCTGCCCAGCCGCGACGACGTTGCCCGCGTGGTCGTCACCCGCGACCTGGTGGAGGGCGTGGGCGAGGCCGAGCTGTACCCCGAACGCTCCTCGGAAGGCAAGCGCAGCGCCTGAGTCCTCCCGATAGACTGGGGGCAGTTGATACGCACCAGGAGGGTTGTATGCAGGATCGTGACGAGGCCGTGGTGGCAGCTTCGGCCGACCGTGGAGTCAGCGGCATTCCCGCCGAGCTGGCGGAGGCGCGCGCAACGATCGACAACATCGACGCCGCCCTCGTCCACATTCTCGCCGAGCGCTTCCGTTGCACGCAGCGCGTCGGCCACATCAAGGCGCGCCTGGACCTGCCTCCCGCCGACCCGGCTCGCGAGGCCCGCCAGGTCGAGCGCCTGCGCACGCTGGCGGCCTCCTCCGGCCTCGACCCCGATTTCGCGGAGAAGTTCCTGGGCTTCATGGTCCGCGAAGTCATCCGCCACCACGAGGACATCAAGGCCGAGTACGACGAGGGTTCGCGCCTCTAAGTGCGGACGGGCAAACCCCGCCCCGGCCTCGTCCATCACACGGGCGGCGAGCCGGTGCGTTGGTTGCCCTGGGGACCCAGCCGGTCGGCTACACTGTCTCGCGTCGAACATCAGGTGTTGGGAATAGGGAGTCATGGTTAATCTAGGCGACATTGCCAAGGCGACGGGATTCTCGAAGGCCACCGTGTCTCGCGTCCTGTCGGGCGATCCGAGCTTCACCGCGAAAGAATCCACCCGACACCGAGTGATTCAGGTCGCCAACGAGCTCGGCTACGCGCTGCGCACATCCCGCTCCAGCATCCCCCTGACCATCGCCGTGCTCGAAAACTTCGACCCGTCCAACGGGCCCCAAGACTCCTACTTTTCCGACGTACGCGAGGCGCTGCGCGAACGAGCAGCCGAGAACATGATGTCTCTGACGTTCTTCCCGGACGTGCGCGCCCTGGTCGAGGCCGGGAAAGACTACTCCGGCTTCGTGTCCCTTGGCCCCGCTCCCCTGACGCGGGACAACCTGGAGGCGCTGCACGAGGCGCTGCCCCACGGCGTGTTCATCGACATCAATCCCGCTCCCACGCTCTTCCACTCCGTGCGCCCCGACCTGCAACAGACCGTCATTGAAGCGATCTATGCGCTGCGCGAGAGCGGCCGGGAGCGCATCGCGTTCATCGGTGGCGACGGGCACGTGATGGGCAGCCACGTGTTCGGCCAGGACCCGCGTACCGTCGCCTTTGACGAGTGGGCGCGCCTGCTGGCCATGCCCATCGAGGGTCTTGTCCGCGCCTCCGGCCCCTTCTCTGTGGACAACGGCCGACGCCAGGTCGACGAGCTGGTTGAGTCCCTGGGCGAGGACCTGCCCGACGCGATCCTGGTCGCCGCAGACTCCCTCGCCGTGGGCGTCCTCCAGGCGCTGTTTGCGCGCGGGATCCGTGTGCCCGACCGGGTGGCCGTTCTCTCCATCGACAACCTCGAGGTGTGCCAGTACACGGCTCCGCCGCTGAGCTCCTACGCGATAAAACGTTCCGAGCTGGCCGAGACGGCCCTCATGCTGCTGTCCGACTCGATCGTGGGGCGCTTCACGCACAAGCATCACGTGCTTCTGTCGACTCAGCTGGTTGCGCGCCAGAGTTTTGTGCCCGCTACGGCCGAACTCGAGTCCTGAGCGCCGGGCGGAACTCGCGTCGAGGGCCAATAGGCGGCCGGCGGCGGCGGGGTGGGCACTCACCGCGCCGCCGCCGGTTTCATCTCAGATGAGCGAGAGCGTCACGTCGAGGACCTGCGTGCCACTCGCGTCGACGTGGAACTCATCGTGGACCGGTGAGCCCCACGAGTCGTCGCCGCCGACCCCCATCTGAGCGGTGAGGAGGCGCAGGTAGGTCGCCGCGCGCCGCTCAGGTGCGGGCATCTCCCACCAGTGTGCGGCCTGCTCGATCTGGGCCGAGGAGTAGGGCAGGAGCGAGACGCCCAGCTCGCCGCGCGCCTCGATGTGCAGGCCGTGGCCCTCGGCGTCAGTCACCTCGCACCAGCGGGCTCCCGGGTGGTAGCCGGTCTCCTGGGGCACCGCGTAGGGCGCGAGTCCCTGCACCGCGCTGGCCTCCCACACGCCGAGGTTCGCCCCGTCCAGGCGATCCGCGTACGCCTCAACGGGGCCGAGGCCGTAGAAGCGCAGGTGGTCAATCGAGGACGGCAGTGCCCACTCCACGCCGAAGCAGGGCATCGTCGGGAGTCCCTGTGCGCCCGGGTAGGTCGCGGTCAAGCGGATCGTGCCGTCAGCGCGCAGCTCGTAGCAGACCGGAACGATCACGTCCTCCAAGCCCGCGAGCTTGTACTCGTAGGTCACGACAACGCCGCCGGGTCCCTCCTCGACGCTGGTGTCCACGCAGCGCGCATAGGCACCCGCCGTCGTCCAGCACGCGCGATCGAATCCGTGGCCGCACCCACGGTCGTTGTCCGTGAGCGGACGGAAGGTGGTCAGGCGCGGCGGGCGCAACACCATGGCCGTCTGGCCGCGCTTCCACTGGACGATGCCGCCCGCCGTGCGAGACAGCAGCGCCTCGTTGTCGCCCTCGCGCATGCCGATGTTCCAGCGGCCCACCGTGAAGGAGGCCCCGCCCGCAGGCGCGGTGTCGGCCACCTCGGGACGCGAGTGGATCGTCTGCCCGACGGACACGACGTGTCCGGCCTCGCACCAGGGCGTATCGGAGGCCAGGACGAGCGCGGCCTCCAAAACGATCTCGCGCTGCGTGTCGGCCAGGAGGTCGCTCGGCCAACCCACGGCCACGGCGTTCTCCTCGCCAGGGACAGCCACGGCCTCATACGTCTCCTCCCACGCGACCTCGCCGTCGGCGAGGACCCGGGCGCGGATGCACAGATCGGAGGCAGGGGCGGGCAGCGCCACCACGGACAACGCGATCCCATCCGAGCTCGGGGTGAGCGTCACGGGGGAGTAGAGGGCCTTGACGGCCTGCGCCTGGGGCTTAGGCGTACGATCCGCAAACAGGATGCCGTCGCAGGAGAACTCCCAGTCGCACGGGCGGTCGCCGAAGTCGCCGCCGTAGGCCAGGAACTCCCCACCCGACGCGGCCGTGGCCTCGTGGTACAGGGCCTGATCGACGAGGTCCCAAATGAAACCGCCACCATATTCGGGGTAGCTCTCCAACGCCGTGTAGAGCTGCAGGCCGCCCACCGAGTTACCCATCGAGTGCATGTACTCGCACGACAGGTAGGGCTTCTTGGGAGCAGAGCGCAGGTACTCCTCAATCGCGTCGGGCAGCGCGTACATGCGCGACTCGATATCGGAGGCGTCGTCGAACTCGCGATCCCAGGTCACGCCCTCGTAGTGGACCGGGCGCGCCGGATCCAGCTCGCGCGAGCGGCGGTACATCGAGCGGAACACCTCACCGCCATACGATTCGTTGCCCAGCGACCAGATCAGCACGCTCGCGTGGTTACGATCCTGGAGCACCATCGACTCCACGCGATCCACGCACGCGCCCTCCCACTCCATCTTCGAACCCGGAATCGCCGTCTCGGGCGTCGGAATGTCGCCTGGCGTGCACCACGAGCCGTGGGTCTCCAGGTTCGCCTCGTCGATGATGTACAGCCCAAACTCGTCGCACAGATCCAGGAAACGCGTGTCGTTGGGGTAGTGGCTCGTACGAATCGCGTTGATGTTGAGCTGCTTGCACAGCTTAACGTCCGTGATCATGGTCTCCAGCGACACCGTGCGGCCCGTGCGCGGATCGAACTCGTGACGGTTGGCTCCGCGGAAGATCAGGCGGCGCCCGTTGAGCATGAAGACGCCATCGACAATCTCGAAGCGACGGAATCCCACGCGCTGGCTCACGCGCTCCACGCTCACCCCGACGGGGCCGCGCAGCTCGAGGGTCAGCGTGTACAGAGCCGGCGACTCCGCACTCCACGGGGACACCTCCGCCAGGTCGGCAGTCAGCTCCAGGCGCTCCGCGCTCGCGGGCCCCTCGGTGCGCCATGCGACCTTCCCGTCCGGGTCCGTCAGCTCGGCGGCCACGGTCAGGCTCTCGCAGGCCCCCGCGATGGTGGCCGCGACGCTCAGGCCGCCCGAGCCGCTCGCGTGGTCGTAGTCGGCGCCCACCTCGAGGTTCTCCATGTGGGCCGCGGGCAGCGCCACCAGGCAGACCGAGCGGAACAGGCCGTGGAATCGCCAGGAGTCCTGGCCCTCCAGCCAGGAGGCGCTGGAGTACTCGTAGCAGACGACGACGATGTCGTGCTGCTCCCGGTCGTCGGCCAGGGCACCCGTGATGTCGAACTCGCTGGCCGTGTAGCCGTCCTCGCAGTAGCCGACGAACGTGCCGTCCACCCAGATATAGAGGGCCGTCGCGAAGCCGTCGAAGCGCACTCGCACGCTGCCGCGCGCGTCCAGGGTCTGCGCCACGGCCTCGTCCAGTGTGAAGGAACGGCGGTAGACAGCGACGCGGCAGTCCGCGGGAGCAGCGGGGGCCTGCGGGTCCTCGTGCCCATCCCAGGGCATCTGGATGTTGACGTAAGCCGGGGGCCACAGTCCCTCGGTTTCAAGCGTGGAGGGGACGGGCACTGCATGCACGTGCCCCTGAGTGAACGCGCTGGTGGGGTTCTCCAGCGACACGCGCGTGCCCGAGGTCAGCGCCACCTCCCAGGTGCCGTCGAGGCTCTGGCGGGGCGCTGTGGAGTGGTGCGAGGAGCGGGCGCTCAGTCGATTGACAGCGAAGGCCTGCGGATCGTGGAGCCAGGCCGGGTTGGGCGTGTGGATAAGAGCTGTGTGGGACATGGTGACCTCCGAACGTGCGACGTTGCGATGGAGCGAACTTGCTCTGCAATCAGGGTAACCGGTTGTTTCAATGAACGCAACTAGGTAACCTCTAAACTGTCTGTAATCAAGAACACCATTGCAATACTCGGGTAAATGCGTTAACTTAAAGGTGTCCAACTTAGAGTTGCTTCGAAGGAGAGGGACCATGTCGCACGAACAGGGTGCACACAAGAGCTGGGTATCGCGCATCTGCTACGCGATCGGCAATTTGGGACAGGCTGCGTTCTACAACGCGCTGTCGACTTTCTTTGTCACGTACTACGCGGCGCAGACCCTGTTCCGCGACTACGAGGACTCTGAAGCGAAGGCGATGCTCGCCATCATTACGGCACTCGTCTTCATTATTCGTATCGTCGAGATCTTCATCGACCCGCTCCTGGGGAACCTGGTTGACAACACGACCACGCGCTGGGGCCGCTTCAAGCCCTGGCAGGTGATCGGCGGCGTCGGCTCATCGATCCTGCTCTTCGCGATCTTCACCGGACTTTTTGGCCTGGTCAACGTCAACAAGGGTGTTTTCATCGTCGTCTTCATCATCGTCTTCGTGGTGCTCGACGTCCTGTACTCGCTGCGTGACATCTCCTACTGGGGCATGATCCCCGCCCTGTCCTCCTCCTCGGAAGAGCGAAGCGTCTATACCGCCCTGGGTACCTTCACCGGCTCGATCGGCTACAACGGTGTCACCGCCATCGTCGTCCCCGTAGTCGCATTCTTCGGCAGCGTGGCCGGCGCCGGGTCCGAGAGCCAGGCAGGCTGGAGCGGTTTTGGCGCGGTCATTGGAATCCTCGGTATCGTCACCTGTCTCGCCGTCGCATTCGGTACCCGCGAGGAGGAAAGCGTCCTGCGCGATCCGGGAGACAAGTCCAACCCCCTGCAGGCGTTCCAGGCGATCGGTCGCAACGATCAGCTGCTGTGGGTGTCCCTGTCCTACGTCCTGTACTCCATCGCCAACGTCGCGACCACAGGCTTCATGATCTACCTCTTCAAGTTCGTGCTGCGCCAGCCCGACAGCTACTCGATCGTCGGCATCATCGCCTTCGTCGTTGGCCTGATTGTCACGCCCCTGTACCCGGCGATTAACCGCCGCGTGCCGCGTCGCTACCTTTACCTCGGCGGTATGGTGCTCATGGCTATCGCCTACATCTTGTTCATCCTCTTCTCCGCGAAACACCAGATCGTTTTCATCGCCCTGGTTCTCTTCTACCTGCCTGCCACTTGCATCCAGATGACGGCGATCCTGACCATTACTGACTCTGTCGAGTATGGCCAGTGGAAGACCGGCAAGCGCAATGAGGCTGTCACCCTCTCGGTGCGTCCGATGCTCGATAAGATCGCCGGCGCCCTCTCGAACTCCATCGTCGGATTTGTCGCCATCGCGGCCGCTATGACCAACGACGTCGACCCTGCCCTGCTGACAACCGGAAACATTGAGACCTTCAAGACCGCGGCCTTCTACGCGCCCCTCGGCGTCATCGTCCTAGCCTTCCTGGTCTTCGCCTTCAAGGTCAGCCTGACGGAGAAGAAGCACGGCGAGATCGTCGAGATCCTCAAGCAGAACATGAGTCGCGCCGACATCACGGAGGGCTAAGCTCTCGCGGTCCTGACAAGAGGCTTGTTGGGTGAGTAAACGGGGCGGGGGACGCGCGGGCGTTCCCCGCCCCGCTTTGTGTCAAGGATCGACGAGGCCGGAGCTGGCCTCGCTCTCACCAAGCCCCACGCGAGGCTCAGCCCTGTGCATACGCGGCCGCCACGGCCTCGTACCGGTGTTTCCAGGGTTGTCTGACGAAACTTTGCGCGCGCTCCCCGATAGTTTTCAGGTAGCTTTCAGGATAGAGGGCTGTAATCTAGGCAGGTAGTGAGAACCATTGCCGATAAGCAGTCCTCAAGGAGTTTTCGATGAAGAATCGCGCACAGACGCGCGCCCTTGCCGTCATTGCCATCACTCTGGCGGCGGCCCTCAGCGCATGCGGATCGACCGGATCGTCCAGCTCGTCCGCATCCAGCAGCAAGAGCCCGAGCGCGGCGGCCACGAACGCGGCCAGCAACGACCCCAACCTGGTCTTCGCCCAGTGCATGCGTGAGA
>CATWCG010000039.1:0-10366 GCA_958349165.1 uncultured Actinomyces sp.
ATGAGGATCGCGAAGGACACGTAGGGCAGGACCACCCACAGGGCAATGTCCAGGAAGGACAGCGACTGCGTCTCGGGCGTGGACGCGGCATGCAAAAGTGCGGATTCCATGAACGTTACCGTCCCATCGTTGTTTCGGAAGTCGGGAAGGGCGTGGCAGACAGATCGCCCACGCCCACCAGCTCGGTGGGCGGCCCCTGGCTAATGAGCTTACGGAAGCCCTCAATGGTCTTGTCGTCCGGCTCGGGCAGCGTTGCGACCAGCGCGTCCAGCAGCGGCGCGTACGGAGAGTCCACGGCGCGCAGCGCCGTGCGGATCACCTCGATGCCCTCGCGGTTGGAGCGCAGCAGACCCTCGGCCGTGCCGGTCTCGTCGAAGGCGGCGAACTCCAGGACCACCGGCAGGTGATCGGGCAGCTCCTCGCGCTCCATCTCGAAACCGGCGCGGCGCAGGACCTCCTTGAAGGCCAGGATGGCCTGGCCGCGCCCGCGGGTGTCGCCGTGCGTGTAGTACGTCAGGCCGAGCGCGCAGCGGCGGCGCTGGTCGAACGTCTCCACGTAGGTGGTCTGCATGGCGCGCAGGCCCGCGGCGCGAGCGTAGCTCACGAACGAGGCCAGGGACGCCGAGGCCGGCTCCGGCAGGTCCGCCAGAGCCTCCTCGACCGCGTCCAGCTTGGTCTCGAAGTCATCCCCCGGATAGTCCAGGAGGAGGGAGACCGCCATGCGCACGCCGCGCGCGTCCTGCGGGTCCATCTCCGTCTCCGGAGCGGCCGCAGGAATACGCGGAATGCCGACGAAAGTACTCATCGAACGACCTCAAGGGGGAGCATCTGGCGTCCCTCCGGCGACGAGCCACCCATCGGGCGGTTCGACGTGGCGGGGGCCAGGCCGTGGAAGGCCTCGACGTCGTAGGACACCGGGCAGCCCTCGAGCTCCTTGATGCCGCGCGGCATCTCGGGGTGGGCGGTCGGGACGACGAAGCGGTCGTCGTACTTGGCGATCGACAGCAGGCGGTACATCTCCTTGACCTTCTCCGGGGTCATGCCCACGGAGGCCGGGATCTCCTCGTTCGTCGGGTTGTCGACGAAGACGTCGCGCATGTAGGAGCGCATCGCGGCGAGGCGACGCAGCGCCAGCTCCACGGGAGCCGTGTCTCCGGCCGTGAACAGGCCGGCCAGGTACTCCAGCGGGATGCGCATCTGCGAGATGGCGGACAGCAGGACCTTGTGGTCCTCGCCGTCGCTGCCGGACGCGGTCACCTGGTCGACGACCGGGGAGAGCGGCGGCACGTACCAGACCATCGGCAGGGTGCGGAACTCGGGGTGCAGCGGCAGGGCGACCTCGTACTCGGTGATGAGCTTCCAGATCGGGGACTGCTGGGCGGCCTTAATCCACGAGTGGGGAACGCCGTTGGCCTGGGCCTGGGCGACCACCTGCGGGTCGTTCGGGTCGAGCAGGATCTCGCGCTGGGCGCGGTACAGGTCGCGCTCGTCCTCCTGGGACGCGGCCCAGGTGACGCGGTCCGCGTCGTAGAGCAGCACGCCCAGGTAGCGCAGGCGGCCCACGCAGGTCTCCGAGCAGATGGTCGGCTGGCCGACCTCGAGGCGCGGGTAGCACAGCGTGCACTTTTCGGCCTTGCCCGTGTTGTGGTTGAAGTAGACCTTCTTGTAGGGGCAGGCCGACACGCACATGCGCCAGCCGCGGCACTGGTCCTGGTCGACCAGGACGATGCCGTCCTCGGTGCGCTTGTACATCGCGCCCGAGGGGCACGCCGACACGCAGGTCGGGTTCAGGCAGTGCTCGCAGATGCGAGGCAGGTAGAACATGTACGCGTCCTCGATGGTCTTGGCGACCTGGAGGTTCATCTGGTGCAGGACCGGGTCCTGATCCAGGGTCTCCATGGAGCCACCGAGGTCATCGTCCCAGTTCGGGCCCCACTCGGGCTTGTCGATGTGCTCGCCCGTGATTGTGGACTTCGCGCGGGCCGTCGGGATCGCGCGGGAGTTCGCGGGCGCCTGGAGCAGCTTGTCGTACTCGTAGGTCCACGGCTCGTAGTAGTCCTTCATGGTCGGCTGCGTCGGGTTCGCGAAGATCTTCGCGAGCGAGGCGACGCGTCCGCCCTGACGGGGAACGAGGCGGCCCGTGGCGGTGCGCTTCCAGCCGCCCTTCCACTTCTTCTGGTCCTCCCAGCCGCGGGGGTAGCCCACGCCGGGACGGGTTTCGACGTTGTTGAACCAGATGTACTCGGTGCCCTCACGGTTCGTCCACACCTGCTTACAGGTGACGGAACAGGTGTGGCAGCCGATGCACTTGTCGAGGTTCATCACCATCGCGATCTGAGCCATGACCTTCATCAGAACTGCACCTCCTGGGAGCGGCGGCGGATAACCGTGACCTCGTCGCGGTTGTTGCCGGTGGGACCGTAGTAGTTGAACGCGTAGGCGAACTGCGCGTATCCGCCGGCCAGGTGGGTCGGCTTAATGAAGATTCGCGTCAGCGAGTTGTGCGTGCCGCCGCGCTTGCCGGATTCCTCGTTCAGCGGGGTGTTGATCTGGCGATCCTGGGCGTGGTGCATGAACACCGTGCCCTCCGGGATGCGGTGGGAGACAACGGCGCGAGCCGACACGGTGCCGTTACGGTTCTTCGCCTCGATCCACTCGTTGTCGCGCACACCGATCTTCTCGGCGTCGGCCGGGCTCATCCACACCGTCTGGCCACCACGACCCAGCGTCAGCATGTACGGGTTGTCGTAGTACTGGGAGTGGATGGCCCACTTGTTGTGGATCGTCAGGTAACGCACCGCGACCTCGGCCTGACCCGGCTGACCGGGACGGTGGTCGCCGACGGGACGCTCACCGTAGATGTGCGCCAGGTCAAGCGGCGGACGGAAGATCGGCAGGGCCTCGCCCATGTCCATCATCCAGTCGTGGTCGACGTAGAACTGCGGGCGGCCCGTGAGCGTGTGCCACGGCTTGCGGCACTCGACGTTCTGGACGAAGGCGCTGTAGCGTCGGCCGCCGTGCTCGGAACCCGACCACTCGGGGCTGGTGATGACGCTGCGCGGCTGCAGGACGGTGTCCTGGTAGGTGATCTTCTTTTCTTCGTCACCCTCGGCCAGGAACGCCATCTCGTTACCGACCCGCTTCTCCAGCGTGCGGAAGCCCTGAACGGCCAGGGAGCCGTTCGTGGTGCCCGAGAAGCGCAGCGCCATGTTCGCCGCCTTGATCGCGGTGTCACACAGCGGCATGCCCTCACCGGCGTTGCCGTCCATGGGGGCGCGGCCGTTGAGGTCGCCGAGCTGCTCGTACGCCTCCTGCACGTTGAACGCGACGCCCTTAGCGGCCAGGCCGGCCTTGGGCAGAAGCGGACCCATGCGGTCGAACTTGTAGCCGACCTGCGTGTAGTCGCGCTCGATCGGGACCAGCTTCGGCATGGTCTTGCCGGGCGTCCACGTCTGCTCGGGGACGACGCCGCTCGCCATGGTCATGGCGTCCGGGGAGTCGTGCCCCAGCGGGACCGCGACGACGTCCGTCTGGGTGTCCAGGTGACCGGGTGCCATGCGGCCGACGAGGCGAGCCAGGGTCTGGAACACCTCGAAGTCGGTGCGCGCCTCCCACGGCGGGTTCACGGCCTCGTCGAAGCAGTGCATGAAGGGGTGCATGTCCGTGGAGGACAGGTCGTGCTTCTCGTACCACGTGGCGGCGGGCAGCACGACGTCGGAGTGCAGCGTCGTCGAGGTGTTACGGAAGTCCGCAACCCACATGAGGTCGAGCTTGCCGGGGTGGGCGTCGCGCCAGTTGACGGACGCGGGGCGGTTGCCCTCTTCCAGCTCCTGCGCGTTGACCTCGTTGCCGGTGCCCAGCATGTGACGCAGGAAGAACTCGGTGCCCTTCGCGGACGAGCCGAGCAGGTTCGTGCGCCAGTTCGCGAGGATCTTCGGGACGTTGTGGTGAGCGTCGGGGTCCTCGATCGCGAACTGGAGGCGACCCTCGCGCAGCTCCTGGGACACGTACTGCGCGGGTGCCATGCCGGCCTCGGCGGCCTCGCGACCCAGCTGGGTCGAGCCCTTGGAGAACGTCGGGTAGCAGGGCATCCAGCCGCGCTGAACCGACTCGACGAGCGTGTCGACCAGCTGCTTGCCGTCCAGGTGCGAGGACTTGATCGGGTTCGCCATGGCCGAGGCCGCGGCCCCGTCGTAGCGCCACTGGTCGGTGGTCATGTAGTACCAGCCGGTGGAGATCATCTGGCGCGGCGGGCGCGCCCAGTCCAGGGCGAAGGTGAAGGAGCCCCAACCCATGATCGGGCGGACCTTTTCCTGACCCACGTAGTGGGCCCAGCCGCCGCCGTTGCGGCCCTGGGTACCACACATTTCCGTGAGCGCCAGGAACGTCCGGTACATCTGGTCGGAGTGGTAGTAGTGGTTCGTACCGGCGCCCATGAGGATCATGGAACGGCCCTCGGTTTCGACCGCGTTCTGTGCGAACTCGCGGCCGATCTTGATAGCAGCGGCGGCGGGAACCGACGTGAACTCCTCCTGCCACGCGGGGGTGCCCGGCGTGGAGGCGTCCATGTAGTCGGTGGGCCACTGGCCTGGCAGGCCCTCGCGCTCGACCGCGTAGTGGGCCAGCATGATGTCGTACACCGTCGTCACGAGACGGCCGTTGACGCGGCGCGCGGGCACGCCGCGCTTCACGTAGCCGCCGCCGACCGAGGCCTGGCCGGGGGCCGCGGGAAGGTCGAAGCGCGGCAGGGCGATCTCGACGGGCTCCCACTCGTCCGTGTCCATGATGGACATGACGGGCTCGACGCCGTCCAGGTTGAGGTTCCAGTGCCCGGCGCCCTCCTCGCCGAAGCGATCGGCGAGCGTGCCGCCCGGGTCCTTGACCGTGCCGTCGGCCTCGATGACGAGGGGACGGAACTCGTTGTTCTCGGTGCGCGTCGTCGTGCCCGCGGGCATCTTGGCGGCCGTCAGGAACTTGCCGGGGACCAGGGTCGTCGGGGCGATGCCCTCGTGGGCGCCCTCGCCGACCTCGTTGATCTCGACCAGGAACGGGGAGTCGGTGTAGCGCGTCATGTAGTCCAGGAACATGGGCTCGCGCTTGCCGACGTGGAATTCCTTGAGGATGACGTGACCCATGGCCTGGGCCAGGGCGCCGTCCGTGCCGGGCTGGACGCGTAACCAGTCGTCCGCGAACTTCGTGTTGTCCGCGAAGTCCGGGGACACGACGACGACCTTCTGGCCGTGGTAGCGGGCCTCGGCCATGAAGTGGGCGTCGGGGGTACGGGTCAGCGGCAGGTTCGTGCCCCACATGATGAGGTACTGAGAGTTGAACCAGTCGCCGGCCTCGGGCACGTCGGTCTGGTCGCCGAAGACCTGCGGCGAGGCCGGAGGCAGGTCCGCGTACCAGTCGTAGAAGGACAGCATGGTCGCGCCGATGAGCTCGTGGAAGCGGGCGCCCGCACCGTAGGAGATCATCGACATGGCGGGGATGACCGAGAAGCCGGCGATGCGGTCGGGGCCGTACTGCTTGATCGTGTGCACGTAGGCGGCGGCGACGATCTCCATCGCCTCTTCCCAGGACACGCGGACCATGCCGCCGCGGCCGCGCTGCGACTTGTAGGCGCGCGCCTTCTCCGGGTCCTCGACGACTGCGGCCCACGCATCGACGGGATCCCCGAGGCGCTTCTTGGCCACGCGGAACATGTCGAGCAGGACGCCGCGCACGTAGGGGTACTTGATACGGGTCGGCGAGTACTCGTACCACGAGAACGCCGCGCCACGCGGGCAGCCGCGGGGCTCGTACTCGGGCATGTCGGCGCCGGTCGACGGGTAGTCAGTCTGCTGGGTTTCCCAGGTGATGACGCCGTCCTTGACGAAGATCTTCCACGAGCACGAGCCCGTGCAGTTCACGCCATGGGTGGAGCGCACGATCTTGTCGTAGCTCCAGCGGTCGCGGTAGAAGGAGTCGCCTTCGCGGCCGCCCTCAAGGAAGAGCTGGCGCGCGTCGGCGGACGCCTTGCCGCGACGCAGCCACGAGCCGAGCGCGAACAGGGTCGCGCCGGTCGCGGGCTTGACCTCACCGTCGTAGGTCGGGAAGGTCATATCGGATTCGAGATTCGTCATGGGGTGCTCCTAAGAGTCGATTGACGAGGCAGTGGCAGGTCCGTTCGGCACCGCGCAGTGCCGGATGGATCAGCCGGGGAACGGGGCGTTCTTGCGCGCGTACATGATCCAGCACAGGACCGAGCACAGGGCGCAGAAGATGGCGCATCCGAGGAAGAAGGCCCAGGCGCCGCCGGTGCCGACCGCGGAGAGGGCGACGCCGACCAGGAACGGGCCGAGGGATGCGATGGCGGAGGTGAAGCCGATGGCGCCGCCGGCCTGGCGGGCCGGCATGATCATCGGCATCTGCTTGAAGGTGCCGGCGTTACCGAAGCCGGAGAACAGGAACATGGTGAGCATGAGCGCCATGAAGATGTAGAAGTCGGTCCAGCCGGTGGGGTTGCGCAGGACCCATGCGATGCCGCCCAGGGTAATGGCCATCCCGACGCCGGAGATGAAGGTCCAGATCGCGCCGCCCATGCGGTCGCAGAAGATGCCCCAGGACATGCGGATGATCGAGCCGATGAGGGGGCCGAGGAAGGCGAAGGTCGCGCCCTTGACACTCAGGCCGAGGGTGGAGTCACCACCGAACTGATTGTTAATGAGGAGAGCGAAGACGGCGGAGAAGCCGGAGAAGAGGCCGAAGGTCATGACGTAGAGGATGGTCATGTACCAGGTGTTGGGGTTGGAGAAGATGTCCAGCTGCTGCTTGATGTTGGCCTTGACGGGCACGTCGCGCAGCCAGATGAAGGCGAGGATCGCGGCGACGAGGCACCACGGGATGAAGAAGGCCGCGGCGTTGTAGACCCAGATGCTCTCACCGACGTGTTCGCCGGCCGGCTCGCCGACCTGCGTCTGCGGGGCCAGCCAGGTCATGCCGAAGAGACTAAAGCCCATGAGGATGGGGCCGACCAGCTGGATGACGGACATGCCGAGGTTGCCGATGCCGCCCTGCAGGCCGAGCGCCGTGCCGGACAGGCGCTTGGGGAAGAAGTAGCCGGTGGAGGGCATGTAGCCGGAGAACGAGCCGCCGCCGATGCCACACATGAAGGCCAGGGTCAGCAGGACCCAGTAGGGGGTCTCTTTGTCCTGAACGACGTAGAACCAGCCGGCCATGGGGATGATGCACAGCAGGGAGGTGATGCCCACGAGCTTGCGGGTGCCGATGAGCGGGGGCAGGAACATGTAGATGAGGCGCAGGATGCCGGCCGCGAGGCCAGGCAGAGCGGTCAGCCAGTAGAGCTGAGACTTGTCCAGGTCAAACCCAAGAAGCGTCAGCTTCGGCGCGATGGCGCTGGGCAGGAACCACACGCAGAAGGCGAGGATCAGCGAGTAGGTCGTGATCCACAGCGTGCGCCACGCAAGCTTCGAGTCCCACTTGGATTCGTCGTTGGGGTTCCAGTCAGTGAGCAGGTAGCGGCTCTTCTTGGCCGCGGGTTCGGTCGCGCTCATGGCTCTCCTCATCCGTGAAGGGGGCATCCGGGCGCGGGCATGCGCCGGACATTCTTTAACACGGAGGCTACCAAGGCAAATTACCTCCGTCACACCATCTTGTTAGGACGTGCATCACCCTTGATACAACAAGGAAAAATAGGGGTGTCGAGCGAAGACGGCCGGATGTCAGCGCCGCTATCGACCGCCGTTACAAAACGTCGGCGTTACGAAATTAGTGGGGACTTACCCACCAATACGGCTCATCGTGCGCGACGGACGCGCGAAAGCGTCGATGTTGAGCCCGTGCGCGGCCGGCTTGACCCACATGGCGTCGGCCCATCGCGCGGCAATCTGCGCATCGGAGCCACCCCCGCGCAGCAGGTCGCGCAGCGAGGTCTCCTCCGTGGAAAACAGGCAGGATCGCACCATTCCGTCCGAGGTCAGGCGCGTGCGGTCGCACGCCCCGCAGAAGGGGTCGGACACGGAGGCGATGACGCCCAGCATCTTGGTCGGATCCCCGTCCACGATCCAGCGCCCCGCCGGGGAATGCGGATCCTCGCGCTGCGCGGGGGTCAGCGTATGGCGGGTGCCCATGATGTGCAGGATCTCGTCGGCCGTCAGAATGTTCTGGCGGTCCCAGGTGTCCGCCGGCCCAATCGGCATCTGCTCGATAACGCGCAGCTCGATCCCCCGATCCAGGCAGTAGTCGACCAGGTCGGGCAGGTCGGCCTCGTTCATGCCGCGCAGCACCAGGGTGTTGACCTTGATGGGACTCAGGCCCGCGCGCGCGGCCGCCTCGATACCCTCCAGCACGTCCCCCAAGCGATCGCGGCGGGTGATCGCCGCGTAGTGCTCAGCATCCAGGGAATCCAGCGAAATGTTGACGCGGTCCAGGCCCGCATCCCTCAAGCCCTGGGCGCGCTTGGCCAGGCCGAGCGCATTCGTCGTCAGGGCCAGGTCCGGCTTCTTTCCTTCGTCGGTGCGCAGCTCGGAACACTCGCCGATGATCCCCTCGAGGCCTCGGCGCAGGAGAGGCTCCCCGCCCGTGAAGCGCACCTGGCGGATCCCCAGCCGCTCGACGCCGACGCGCACGAGGCGCACGACCTCGTCGTCCGTCAGCGTCTCCTCGGTGGGCAGCCAGTCCAGGCCCTCGGGCGGCATACAGTACGAGCATCGCAGGTTGCAGCGGTCGGTGAGCGACACGCGCAGGTCTCGGGCGACGCGCCCGAATGTGTCGACGAGCCGCAGCGGCGCGTCACACGCCGCCACCTGCGCCGCCTGCGCGGCGGAAACGAACTCGACAGACATGGCGACACCCTACCGCGATTTACCCTGTGTTCGCCCCTCGAAAAACGGGCGAGTGCCCCGCAACCGCGCCCCGGCCTCGTCGCCTGAGAGAAAGGAGACAGTGGACAGCGCTGACGCGAGAAGCAGCACCGGGATAGCGTGAGTACACGAGAGCCACCCGAGCGAGGAGCACCATGCGCGCCGTCGTCATGCACGAAC
Source organism: uncultured Actinomyces sp. (assembly GCA_958349165.1). Taxonomy (GTDB): domain Bacteria; phylum Actinomycetota; class Actinomycetes; order Actinomycetales; family Actinomycetaceae; genus Pauljensenia. The sequence goes on from CATWCG010000039.1 coordinate 9,042, forward strand.
CCGGCAACGTCACCGTCGAAGAGTTGCCGAAACCCACCATCCTGGAGCCCACGGACGCCATCATCAAGTTGGCGGCCACCTGCATCTGCGGCTCGGACCTGTGGCCCTACCGCGGCATGGAGCCCGTCCACGAGCAGCGCATGGGACACGAGTACGTCGGCACAGTCGTCGAGGTGGGCGGGGCCGTCACGACCGTGCGCCCCGGCGATTTCGTCGTCGGCTCCTTCTGCATCTCCTGCGGCGAATGCTCTGTCTGCCGCGCCGGCTACCCCTCGCGTTGCGCGACCGCGGCCGCCCAGGGCGACCCCTTCGTCGGCACGCGCGCCGGCGGCACCCAGGCCGAATACGCGCGCATTGCCCTCGCGGACGGCACGCTCGTGAAGACCCCCGGCACGCCCACGCGCGAACAGATCCCCTCGCTCCTGGCAGCCTCCGACGTGCTCGGCACCGGCTGGTTCGCCGCCGACGAGGCCGGGGCTGGTCCCGGCACAACTATCGTCATCGTGGGCGACGGGGCCGTGGGCCTGGGCGCGATCATCGGCGCCCGCCAGCTGGGCGCATCCCGCATCATCGCAATGTCGCGCCACGCGGATCGCCAGACGCTGGCCCGCCAGTTCGGCGCAACCGACATCGTGGAGGAGCGCGGCGAGGAGGGCGTTGCGCGCATCAAGGAACTGACCGGCGGCCTGGGGGCCGACGGCGTCGTCGAAGCGGTGGGCAACGACGTGGCTTTCAACCAGGCGCTCGGCTGCGTGCGCCCCGGCGGTCACCTGTCTTTCGTGGGGGTTCCGCACGGCGTCTCCCTGGATATGAGCCGCATGTTTCTTGCGGAGGTCCATATGTTCGGTGGGCCGGCCGCCGTGCGCAAGTACCTGCCGACCATGATCAACCTAATCATGAGCGGCACCATCAATCCTGGCGCCGTCTTCGACATGGTCCTGCCGCTCGAGCAGGCCGCCGAGGGCTACGCCGCCATGGACGAGCGCCGCGCCACGAAGGTCATGCTCACCGTCTGACGCTGGCGGGCATTGCCGACGTCCCGGGCGTTGCTGGCGTGCCTAGCCTTCCTGGCGTCGCGGGCGTGCCTAGCCTTCCTGGCGTCGCGGGCGTGCCTAGCCTTGCGGGCGCCCCTAGCCTTGCCAGCATCGCGGGCGTTGCCGGCGTTGTGGGCGTCGCAGCCCTGATCCGCACGCAAACCCGCTATTCCGAGCGTGGGCGCCCCCGCCCGCATGCTTATCAGGGGGTTTGCCTGCGGAACAGCGGGTTACCGTGTGGACTACCGGACTCCCATGTCGCGACGGGCCGCCCACCAGCAACTCCCCTCC
>CATWCG010000040.1:0-10189 GCA_958349165.1 uncultured Actinomyces sp.
CACAACAAGTGCGCGTACGCGGCCTGGTCGGCAACCGGCGCGTTCGTGAGGGATTGCCCCTCCGACGCAGATGACCGAGAGATGGTCGTCGACTCCCTCGTGAGCGCCGAAAAGGCTATTTTCCGCACCAATCGCGACGTCATCGTGCTCAACGACATCGAGAAGGACGGCCTGTGGTTGCCCGACTCCGACATGATCCTGGTCGACAACTGGGATCAGCTGGAATCGAAACTCGAGTCTGAGAAAGAGACCGAGGACCAGTCCGTCGACGACATCGACAACACGGTCGCACCCGACCGTAACCAGGACAACACGCCGCCCGAGGCCGTGGACGACGACTTCGGGGTGCGCGCGGGAAAGACCGTGATCCTTCCTGTCCTCATGAACGATTCCGACGCCGACGGCGACTTCATGACGGCCTCCGCGCTCACGCAACCCTCCCTCGGGCAGGTCAGTGTCGCCCGCGAAGGGGCTGCCCTGCAGATCGCCGTCAACAAGGACGCGTCCGGCACGTCGACCTTCGACTACGAGGTCTCGGATGGGCGGGGCGGAACCGCGCAGGCCCACGTGACGCTGACCGTCCACGGCGACGACGTCAACGAGGCACCCGTGCAGAAGATCGTGCCCTCCGTCTCCCTTGGTCAGGGCGGTCGGACGACCGTCAACGGGCTGACGAACTGGGTGGACCCCGACGGAGACCCCTTCTTCCTGGCTGGCGCGACCGCCCCCACGGGGATGACGGTGAACTCCCACGAAAACGGCAACGTTGAAATCATCGATGCCGGGCACGCGCCCGGCAAGGACGCGGTCGCGATCAGCGTCTCCGACGGGCGCGACGCGGGCGACGGCTCTATCAACATCACCGTCAAGGAAAGCGCCAATGAGCCACCCGTCGCAAACGCCGACCACCTCGTCGTGCGTGAAGGCTCATCCGCGTCGATCTCGCCGATGGCCAACGACACTGACCCCAACTCTGACACGCTCAGGCTCGTCTCCGTGGACGACGTGCCCGCCGGCATCACCGCCGTGATGGATTCGACGGCGGGAACAATCACGGTGGACGGCAACACCGCCGGCACCTACTACCTGTCGTACACGATCACGGACGGGCCCACGACCGCGACCGGCATCATCCGCGTGGACGTCGCCCCCACCGGTTCCGACCTGCCGCCCAGCACCGAGGACGACCTCGGGGTCCTGCCAGACGGCGGGCAAGTGCTCGTGGACCTGCTGGCCAACGACTCAGACCCCACCGGCGGCGTCCTCACCGTCCAGCAGCTTGACGTGCCCACGGGCTCTCCCCTGGCGGTCGCACTCGTCAACCGCCAGATGGTGCGCGTCACCGCACCCTCCGGCCTCGCAAACCCCGCATCGTTCACCTACACGGTCTCCAACGGGGTCGCCACGGCCTCGGCGACGGTGACGATCCTGCCCGCCCCCGCCAACACCGAATCCGCGCCGCCTGAACTGAACGACGATTCCCTGGTCGTGCGCGTCGGGGACGTGGCCTCCGTGTCGGTCCTTGACAACGACCGCTCCCCCGCGGGGCTCAAGCTCACGGTCTCCAGCGAACTCCAGCACGAGATCCCCGCCGACCTGGGCAGCGTCTTCGTCTCGAATAACGTCGTGCGCGTGCGCGGCGGCTCCCGGCCCGGCTCGGGGCGCATCGTCTACACGGTCTCCGACACGGCCGGTAACGTCGCCTCGGCCGTCGTCAACCTGACCGTCGTCGCCATGGACGAGGACACGAACACCGCGCCTCGCCCGAAGGACGTTGTCGCCCGCACCGTCGCCGGGCACAAGGTCACGATCCCCATTCCGCTGGAGGGGATCGACGCCGAGGGCGACTCCGTGACGCTCGTCGGCATGGCCTCGTCGGCGCGCCTCGGGACCGTCACCCAGGTGGGGTCGAACTTCGAGTACACGCCCGGCAACGACGTCCAGGGAACGGATTCCTTCACCTACGTCGTCGAGGACGCCCTGGGGAAGCAGGCCATCGGCGGGATCCGCGTCGGCGTCGCGCCTCGTCCTTCGCTCAACCAGGCGCCCGTCGCGATGCCGGACTCCGTGAGGGTGCGTCCGGGCACCAAGGTGTCGGTCGCCGTTCTGGCCAACGACATTGACCCCGACGGCGATCCCCTGACCCTCGCGCAGGGGTCCGTGTCCGCGCCCTCGGGCATCGACGTGACGGAACGCGCCGGGCGCATCGTCTTCACGGCGCCCCAGCAGGAGGGCACGCACGTGATCTCCTACGCCATCGAGGACGGGGCTGGCGGCCGCGCCGAGGGCGTGTGCTCCGTCGTGGTCACCCCCACCGCACCGCTCCTTGCTCCCATCGCCCGCGACGACGAGGTGTCCCTGGCCGACGTGCAGGCAGCTTCCGGCTCCGTCTCGGTCGACGTGCTGACAAACGATGAGGACCCCGACGGCGACATCCAGGACGACACACTCTCCAGCCCGGATTCGGGCATCGGCGCCTCCGGCAGCACCATCACGATCCCGCTGTCCCCGAAGCCGCAGACCGTCATTTACACGGTGACCGACCACGACGGACTGTCCGCGTCGGCGGTTGTGCGCGTGCCCGGAACCGAGATCACCCGCCCAACGCTGGACACCCGCGCCCTGCCGATCAAGGTCACGGCCGGCGTCACCAAGGAGATCGCCCTCAACGACTACATTCTGACCAGGTCCGGGCGCTCCGTTCAGCTGACCGGCGACACCAAGGCCAGCGCCGGCCTCGGCTGGGACGGCTCCACACTGGTCAAGGACACACGCACGCTCACCTACACTGCGCTGGAGGACTTCTCGGGCCCAACCTCCATCATCGTGGAGGTCACGGACGGCTCTGACCCCTCCGACGCGACGGGCATCGTGTCCACGCTGGCCCTGCCCGTCCTGGTCGAATCCGCCCACAATCGCCCGCCGCGCATCGTGCCGACCCGCGTCGACGTCGCCGCCGGCGAGGACGCCTCCCAGATCGCGATGGACCAGTGGGTCAGCGACCCCGACGGCGACGACCCGGCGGGCATGACCTACACGATCACGGATAAGCAGGTGGAGGGCGTCAGCGCCTCCGCCTCCGGCTCCACCCTGTCGGTATCCGCCGACGCCGAGGCGCCCAAGGGCCAGGCCGGGCAGCTGACCATCGAGGTCACCGACCAGCAGGGCGCCTCGGCGAGCGCGAGCGTGCCCGTCAACGTCATCGCGTCCTCCAAGCCGCTCGTGCAGACCAGCCCGGGCCAGATCACCCTCAAGGCCGGGGAATCCAAGACCGTCGACGTCTCCGAGTACGCGACCAACCCGCTGGCAGACCAGGGGCCCCTCACCATCATGGGCGACCCGGTCACCTCCGCGGGCGGCAGCGCCACGGCCTCGGGGTCGACCATGACCATCCAGGCCGACGCCGGCTTCAACGGCTCCTTCACCGTGACCTACCGCGTGCAGGACGCGACCAAGGACGTCGAGCGCGAGGTGCAGGGAACGATCACGGCGACCGTCCTGGATAAGCCCGGCGCACCCACGGGGGCGAGCGCGGTATCGAACAGCGCGGGCACGGCCCTGGTGTCGTGGAGCTCGGGGTCGACGGGCGGCTCCCCCATCACCTCCTTCACCGTCACCGACCACACGCAGGGCGACTCCAAGTCCTGCGGCGCTGTCACCGAGTGCCTCTTCGACGGGCGCACGAACGGCACCGAGCACACCTTCTCGGTCACCGCGACGAACGAGGTCGGGGAATCCGACCCGTCCAACAAGACGAGCGTCCTCATCGACGCCAAGCCCGAAACCCCCGGCGCACCCACCGTGAAGCCCGGAGACGGGTCCATCACCGTGTCGTGGACCCCTCCGGTCAAGACCGGGTCCGACCTGGAAGGCTACGACGTGGAGCTCTCGCCGGGCGGTACGCAATCGCCCGGCGCAAACGAGACGTCCCTGACGATCTCCGGCCTGGAGAATGGCCGCGAGTACAGGGTTCGGGTCAGGGCTCGCAATAGGAACTACACGTCCGAGTGGTCGTCCTTCTCCCAGGGAGTGACGCCCTACGGCGCGCCGGGAGCCCCGTCGGGCGTCAGCGCCGCCTTCTCGAATGGCACCGCGCAGGTCACGTGGAACGAACCGTCCAACACGAACGGTCGTAGCATCGAGCAGTACACGGTGAGCGCGACCGGCGCCGACCCGGTTACGGTCGATGCTCCGTCCACCTCCGCGTCCGTCAAGGTCGGTTACCACGAGCAGCAGGTCTCCATCAGCGTCACCGCCGTCAACGACACAAAGGATCCCGGCGCGCACACCTCGCCCGCGGCGACGACCACCGTGTGGGCCGTCGACCAAGTCAACGCCCCCACGATCACGTCCCTGAGGGCCACGGGTAACTCGAAGGAGATCGCGTTCAACGTCGAGTTCCAGCCGGGCAACGGATGGAGCAAGAACGACGTCGTCGACTACCAGTGGACGCCCGACGGGGTCCACTGGGACTCCCTGTCCAGGGATGGCGATCACACCGTCACCAGCCCGGCGCTCACGGATGGTGTCGACGCAACGGTCCAAGTCAAGGTGACCGTCCGCAAGGGCGGCACCGATACCACATCCGAAGCGGTGGCCAGCGGCGGCACCGTGAGTTCCTTCGGTCCCCCCACGGCACCAACCGTATCGTGTCGGCCCGGCGGACCCGGGTGGGTCGACTGCGACTGGAACAACGCTGCCAGCGGAGGCCGCCCCACCCAGTTGATCCTCACCGGAAACACCAGCGAGACAATTCCGTCTGTCGTTGGTGCGGAATCGGGCCACCGCCCCTTCAACCCCGGCGAAGGCGGCAGCGCGCAGCTGTGCATCAAGGCCGTCCAGACCTCGAGTGAAAAGGGAACACGCGAGTCCAGTCCACAGTGCGCCAGCGCCACGGCCCCCAGGTACGCCCGTAGCGCCAGCGGATTCAAGGGCGGCTCGGGCAGATGCGTGTCCGGCTCATGTGGAAGCGGTCCTTTCGACAAGGTGGGGCTGGACCTGTCCGGGTGGCCTCCCAACGCCACTGTCAGGTGCTCCGGAACCTACGACCAGAAAAATGCCTGGGTGACCCTGCAGGTTGACGGCAACGGAAACTGGAGGGGGGTTCCCGGGACGCAAGGGCTCCCCGGGTGGACCCTGGGCGGACAATATGTTTACTACCTGGTCGGAAACGCTGACGGAGATTTCAACGGCTGGTTCACCTGCCAGCAACAGTAGAACGGCCGCCCACACAGCAATAGACAACCCGTCACACAGAACACCAAAGGACAACAATGGAAGTCACCGAAGACAACGCTCACTGGTTCGCGGACTCTTTCACGAGGATCACGGACAACGTCGGTAAGGCCCTCCTGGGTAAGGAAGACGTCATCCGCTTGGCGCTGACCTGCATGTTCGCCGAGGGTCACCTGCTCCTCGAGGACGCGCCGGGAACCGGCAAGACGGCGCTGGCGCGCGCCATCGCCGCGACCGTGCACGGGACGCATTCGCGCATCCAGTTCACGCCCGACCTGCTGCCCTCCGACATCACGGGCGTGACCATCTACGACCAGCGCACGGGCTCGTGGGACTTCCACAAGGGCCCCATCTTCGCCTCGATCGTCCTGGCCGACGAGATCAACCGCGCCTCGCCCAAGACCCAGTCGGCGCTGCTGGAGGTCATGGAGGAAGCCCAGGTCACGGTTGATGGGGTGCGCCGCGAGACGGGACGCCCCTTCATGGTGATCGCCACGCAGAACCCCGTCGAGCAGGCCGGCACCTACCGCCTGCCCGAGGCTCAGCTCGACCGCTTCCTCATGAAGACGTCGATCGGCTACCCGGGCCGCGAGGCCGGTATCGACGTCATCCTCGGTTCGGCCGCTCCCGACCGCACGCGCGCCCTGTCACCTGTGATCTCCACGAAGGCGGTTGCAGACATGGCGGACCTGGCTGCCAACAACTACGTCGACCGTTCGATCGCCGCCTACGTCCAAGACCTGTGCGAGGCGACGCGCGCCGACTCCGAGGTCCGCATCGGCGTGTCCACGCGAGGCGCGATCGCGATGATGCGCGCGGCCCGCGTGTGGGCGATCGCCCAGGGCCGTAACTTCGTGATCCCCGACGACGTGCAGGCCCTGGCCGCGCGCGTGTGGGCGCACAGGCTGGTCCTGGACCCCGACGCCGAGTTCGGCGGGGCCACGCGCGAGGGCGTCGTCGAGCGGGCACTGGGAGCGGTCGCCGCCCCGGTCATGAAGGGCTGAGGACTGTGGCACCGCGTTCCGTCGCCGACAGGCGCCACCTGCGCGACCGCCTCGACGCCGTCACTCGCGCGCGCGTCGGGCTCGCGCGCGCCTCGGCGGCGGTCGCCTCCTCCTGGCGGCGCGTCATCGACGCGCTGCGCCGCATCCGAGGCGTGGGCGCGCTCATGCGGCTCGGCTCGTCCCTGACCCCGCTCGGATGGGGGACGACGCTCGTGGGGGCGGGCGCCGCCCTGGCGGGTTCCCTGGCCTCGTGGGTGGAGGCGGCCGTCCTCGGTTTCACGTGCCTGTCCCTGGTGGCCCTGTCCCTCCTGTGGTCGCTGGGCCGGGCCGGTCACGCCGTCGCGCTGCGCCTCGCCAACACGCGCGTGACGGTCGGTGAGAAAGCGCTCGGCGCCCTAACGGTCACCAACCCCACGTCCCGCCGCCTGCGCGCCACCATGGTCGAGCTGTGCGTCGGCGCGGGCGCGAACTCGTTCCTGTGCCCTCCCCTGGGCCGCGGTGAGAGCCACGAGGAGGTTTTCGCGATCGCGACGACAAGGCGCGGCATCGTGGCCGTCGGCCCCGCCTCCACGATCCGCGGCGACAGCCTGGGCCTGGTCCGCCGCGTCCAGACGTGGTCCGACGCCACCGAGCTCTACATCCACCCGCGCACGGTCGCCATGAACGCCTCGACGGTCGGTTTCATCCGCGACATCGAGGGCGCGACCACGCAGGACCTGTCCTCCGCGGACGTGTCCTTCCACGCCCTGCGCGAGTACGTCCCCGGCGACGACCGGCGCGCCATCCACTGGCGCTCCACGGCGCGCATCGGCACACTCATGGTCCGCCAGTTTGAGGAAACGCGCCGCTCCCACCTGCTGATCGTCCTCGACCTCGACACCGACGCGTGGGCCAGCGACGACGAATTCGAGATCGGCGTCTCCGCCGCTGCCTCCATGGCGCGCGCAGCCCTGGTCGACGCGAAAGAAGTGTCGGTCCACACCCAGGCGGGCCACCTGAAAACCCCCACCCCGATGCACGCGATGGATTCCCTGTCCGGCGTGGAGCGCGTCCTAGGCGCTGAACGCATCAGCGCGCTCACTCAGCGCGCCGGGACCGAGGCCTCCCAGGCCTCGACCGCCGTCGTCATCTCGGGATCGCGCACGCACCTGGCCGACCTGCATGCGGCGCTCACGCGGCTTCCCCTCGACATGGTGATCACCGGCGTGCGCATCGACACCGAATCGGACTTCGAGCTGCGCACCCTCGGCAACACGCCGGTCGTCGTCGCCCCGACCCTAGATGACTTCGCCATCGGAATGTGGAAGGCCCTCGGATGACGCCCCACACCTCCCCCACGTCCCGCGCGACCTCGCTGGCCCTGCGCCGCGGCGTCGACGCCCTCGCAGTCGTGTCGATGCTCGTCGCGGCGGCCCTCATTCACGGGCCGGTCTTCGGCGGACACGCAGGCTACGTCGCGGCCCTGGGGGGCCTGGTCGTGGGCCTCCTGGTCGCCGCACTCACGGCCGCGGCGCGCGTGCGCGCCATCGGGTCGACGCTGGCGCTCGCCGCCGCCTATCTGCTGACCGGCGGGGCGCTGGCCCTCCCGACGACGACGCTCTTCCACGTGGTGCCCACGCGGCGAACCATCCAGATGCTCGTCGTCGGCCTGATCACCTCGTGGAAGGACCTGCTGACGGTTCAGCCGCCCGCAGGCATCTTCGTGGGCCCCGCGATCATGCCGTTCCTGAGCGCCCTGGTCACCGCCTTCGTCGCGCTCACCATCGTGTTGCGCACCAAGCGACCGCTGTGGGCGCTGGCACCCGTCGGGATCCTGGCGCTCCTGGGCATCATCTGGAGTTCTCAGCTGGCGCCCTTCGCCCTGCCGATCGGCCTGTTCAGCGTGGTCGTGGGCATCGTCTGGTCCGCGTACGTCACCGGTCGCGTCCGCCGCGAAGGCAGCCGCGGGATCGTCGAGTTCAACGATTCCACGGTCACGCCCACGGCCCGCCGAGGCATCGGCGCGGTCACGCTGATCATCCTGGCCCTCGCGATCGCCGTTCCCCTCACGCGCATCGTCGTCACGGATTCGCACCGAGTGGTCGCACGCGACTACGTTGAGCCGCCGCTCAACCTCCAGGAGTATCACTCCCCTGCCACCCAGTTCCGCTTCCTCAACACGACCGATAAGGACACCGACCTGCTGACGGTGGACGGGCTGCCCGAGGGCGGCAGGCTCCGCCTGGCGACCCTGGACTACTACGACGGGACCGTCATCCAGATCGCCGCGAACGCTAACGGGTCGGGTTTCCGCCACGTGGGACCCTCGTTCTACGAGACGCCGCTGCCCGCCGGCGCCGAGGCCTCGAACGTGAGCGTGCGCATCGACGGCTATTCGGGGAACTGGGTGCCCACGGTCGACGGCGTCCGGTCGCTGGAGTACACGTCCGATCGCGCGGGGCAGCTCGCGGACGCGCTCTACTTCCACGACCACTTAGAGACGGCGCTGTCCACGGTGCGCCTCGCGCAGGGGGACACCTACCGTGTGAGCGGCATCGTGACCCATCAGTGGAGCGACGAGGAACTCGAAGGCCGCGCCTTCTCACCAATGACGCCTCCCTCCGACGAGGGTGTTCCCTCCGACGTGGCCGACGCGGCCAACGAGATGATCGGGGACGCCGCGCCTGGCATCGCCCAGGTCCGCGCCATCCAGCGCGCGCTCCACGATCAGGGCTTCTACTCCGACGGCTCCGATCAGCTGTCTTTGCCGGGCCACCGCACGTCGCGCATCGAGGATTTCCTGAGCGCCGATCAGCTCATCGGCGATGACGACCAGTACGCGGTCGCGATGCTCCTCATGTTGCGGTCGCGGCAGATCCCCGCCCGGATCGTCATGGGTTTCCACCCGGAGACCCCGGCCTCGGGACAGGTGACGCTGACCGGCAAGGACACGCACCTGTGGGTCGAGGTCCCCTTCGAGGGCGCGGGCTGGGTGCCCTTCGACCCGACGCCCCCGCGCGACCACGTCCCCCAGACGGAGGTCCCCAAGCCGAAACCCGACCCGAAGCCGCAGGTGCTCCAGCCGCCAGACCCGCCCCAGGACCCCGCGGAACTGCCTCCGGACACCTTCGACGATTCGGATGATGACGAAGACGGCTGGCCCGCGTGGATCCGCGTTCTCCACGCGATCCTGGGCTGGAGCGCCGTGGGCGTCCTGGTGCTCTCCCCGATCTGGGGTCTGCTCCTGTTCAAGGCGCTGCGTCGGCGACGCAGGCGCACGGTCGGCACTGACGAGGAACGCAGCGCGGGCGCGTGGGACGACGTGGTCGACTACGCGACGGACACGGGCCTGCGCGTCCCGCTTCGGGCGACCCGGCTCACGCAGGCGCGCGCCATCGACGCGAGGCTGATCGACCGCCGCGCCGACATTCCGGACGACACCGGCTTCCACCGGTGGGACGAGCAGTGCACCTCCCTGGTGTTCATGGCCCGTTCGATGGACGCGGTCGTGTTCTCCGACGCGGGCGCCCGGGGGCGCGCAGCGGAGCGTTCCTGGGAGATCAGGGACGAGGTCGTGGCCGCGATTTCGGGGAAGACGCCCTGGTATCGGCGCTACTGGGCGCACCTGTCGGTGAGGTCGCTGTGGATGCGCCGGGTTCCCCTGCGCGTGCGCCTCGAGCGCCTCACGGAGTTGCTCGCCCAGTGGCGCGCGAAGAAGACAAGACCGGCGGCCACCGACGAGGCCACACCCCTGAAAGGTACGGACAATGTATGAAATGATCGTTCCGGGCAAGTATCCCGTTCAGGTTCCTCCGTACCTGGCGGGGACGGTCGCGGTCAGCATCGGGCGCCGACTGGCGTGGCGTATTCTCGCCATCATCATCTACGGCACGCTCGATGTGTTGCTGACCTTCGCCCCCTTCTACTTGCTGGTCATCTACAGGATGTCACGGGATGCGTTCAACACACTG
>CATWCG010000041.1:0-10041 GCA_958349165.1 uncultured Actinomyces sp.
GCACGGCTCGGGGGCGTGGGTGCTGCGGCGGCCTCAGTTGCTGGGCAGGGGGATAGAACCCGCCGGCTGGCGCATTATCTCGCCGATGACCATGATGGCGACGGCGACCAGGAAAGGAGTTACGTTGAGGATGATTCCCCACACGCAGCGTGACCGCTGCTGACGCGCGTAGCGCTTCCGTAGCCCCACCAGTGCGACGACGAGGCCGGTGATGTTCATGGGTGCCTGCACGGCCGTTCCGTAGAAGAAGACGAAAAAGAAGATGACCTGCCAGGTCACATACGGGATGTCCTGAAAGGCCCCCGTGGTGATGAGCACCAGGGCAAGGACCACCTGGAGGGTAAAGAACACCCATCCGGCGATGCCGAAGCGCACGGAGTAGGTGCCGTGGAGGCCCTGGCGCTGCTCGGCGTGGGCGGCGGCGCGGGCCTCGGGGCCCTGCGGCGCGGGGCCCGTGGGCGACGCCGACAATGGGGGCGACGCGGGCACCGCGGCAGGGTAGGGCTGACGCTGATTCATGGGCTAGAGCCCCCTCTCGACCATCTCCGCGATCATGATGCCGGCGTAGAGCAGGAAGAAAACGACGAACGGCGCGACGCTCAGGCCGATGCCGATCCTGTTCATGATGAGCTGCTTGCGCGTCATGAGGCGTTTATTCGCCGATCCGCCGGCGATCAGGCCGAAGAGGACGAGGGGCGGGACGACGACCAGGAATCCAAACATCGGAATGACGGCGATCCCGTCCCGCGCCGAGGCACTCTCGTCGGCCGAATTCCATATCATCAGCACCGTCACGCCGATGATCAGGAAGATTGCCACCCAGACCGCGATACCGAGGATAAAAGCGGTCGGGATCTTCTTCGTGCTCGCCTGCGTCTGCGCCCCGCCGTAGGGCTGGGGAGCACCACCCGGGTACGACTGGGGAACGCCACCCGGGTAGGGTGCGGCGCCCTGCTGCGCACTCCCCTGGTAGGGCGTGGCCCCCTGGTAGGGCGCGGCCCCCTGCTGCGCACTCCCCTGATAGGGCGTGGCCCCCTGCTGCGCGCTCCCCTGGTAGGGCGTGGCCCCCTGGTAGGGCGTGGCCCTCTGGTAGGGCGTGGCCCCCTGCGGGTTGTGCGCTCCCGGGTAACCGCTTAGCTGCGGGTTGTTGGTCGGTACGCTCATTCGCTGATCCTCTGTTCGTTACTCACGCACGCTCATCGGCTAAAGGAACCACATGCCGACGAAGAATGCCACGTAGGGGGCCGCGTTGAGGATGAGTCCCAGCCATCCGACGACTGTCTTTGCCTTCGGGGTGAGTGCAACACCCATAATCCCAGTCACGAATCCGACCGTATTCACGGGGCCCATGACGATAAGCGCGAAGAGCGGGTAGAAGCCGATGATGTCCGCCCCGCTCGCATCGGCCATCGTCGATTCCGAGTGGATAGACTCCCACATGGCGAACACTGTCGCGCCGATGATGACCAGTCCGATGATTCCGCAGGCCAGGGAGATCCAGCTCGCCATTTTCCCGCCGCGTTTCTCGGCGGAAACGGCGGGCTGAGGGGGCACCTGCTGCATACCCGGGTAGGCGGGCACTCCCGGCTGAAGCCCCGGATATGGCGCTACGCCCGACTGCGCGGGGCCCGCCTGGGTCGGCCTGCCTCCATATGGCGTGTATCCGGGCATGCTCACGGTGTCCTCCATCCAACGGATATTTCAAGAATTGAGATTAACGGTAAGTTCCTACCCGCGCAACGGACAGCTACCCCAGCAGGGCGCGCAGCACCTGGGGTGCCCCATGGTCCAGGAGAGCCAGAACAATGATGACCCACCCTGCGATTCCACACGAGATGCTGATCCGGTCGACCCGCGGAGGGAAGCTCACCTGGGGTTGGGCGACATAGGTCTGAGGGTATCCCAGATAGGGTCCGCCACCCTAGTAGAACCCGCCATTCTGGTAGGGGACACCACCCTGGTAGAACCCATCACCCGGATAGAGTCCGCCACTCTGGTAGGGCATACTCCCCTGATACGGCACACTACCCCGTAGCTGTCCGGCTGAGGATTGTTGATCGGCGCAGTCATTCACTGCTCCTTGCCCTTATGTCTAGTGCGTGCTGCCGTTCATCACCCAGAGGATAAAACAGATTGCGAAATAGATATATGGGCTCACGTTGAGGACGATCCCCAACCAATTCAACCGCCACTTCCTCGACCGATCCGAGATCCTCCTGATCCCGATGACCAGGCCAGTCATATTGAGGGGGACCATGACCGAAATTGTTATCTGCGGAATAAGGCCGACGAAACCTAAGACTGAGTGATGGGTCTTCCCAAATTCCGTGCTGGTCAGCAGCCAAAGCCCCAGATAGGTTATCAGGTGCAGTGCCCACACCGCCGCCCCGCAAGCAATGGACACCCAGTTGACCCGCGGGGGCATCTGCACCTGGGGGCCGACCGGGCAGGACTGCGGATACCCCTGGTAGGGGCCAGCAGCCTGGTACGGGTTGGCTCCCTGCGGCGCAGCCTGCCCGGGCACGTAGGGAGCCGCGGGTATCCCGCCCTGATTTCCTCCGCTCCGATAGATGTGTGAGTTCGGGGCGCGAGAATCCGACATTGTCACAATCGCTCCTTCATGAGTTGATCATCGCGGTAATACCAGCACAGCCGCACGCCCTTGCGAGCGGGCCGACGGTGGGCATGCACCCACAAACATTGTTGGACACGTGAGCTGCCCCATGGCTCAGCGGCCGAAGAGTATCGCCAGCAAGAACGGGAGGACTGTGAAAATGACGTACGGGCTCGCATTGAGGAGGATTCCCAACCAGTTGAGCTTGAGCGTCTTGGGCTTTCCGACGGCCCCCACGATCCCGGCAATGCCACCGGCGAGGTTCACCGGGCCAATGATTACCAGGGCGAAGAGCGGAAAGAAACCGATTATATCTTTGCCACTCGGGTCAGGATCGGACGCGCTAGCTCGCAGGGCCATCCACATGGCCAGCAGCGTCAGGCCGATGAGGGTCCACCCGATGATACCCAGGATGTTCGACGGCCAATTCACCTTCTGAACCACGGGCCCTTGAGGCACTGGTGAATAGCCCGGGGTGATCCCCTGGGGCACCGCCGAATACCCCTGCGGCGCGGGCTGCACGGGCTGCCCCGCGGGCGCATACGGCTGCGCTGCGGGCTGACCACCCTGCTGATTATTGAGCATACTCATCTGTTAATCCTTTTCAGTAGGTACCATTCGTGAACACAGCGGGCAGCGGTACCGCTCCGATATCGTGAGTGAGTAGAAGCGTATTGTCCGAGGGACCATGCGGCATGGACCTCTACGGGAGGCTACAAGAGCATCAAGAAGATCACGAAAATGGCGACTGGACACACATTGAGGAGGATTCCCAACCAGTTGAGCTTCCGTGTCTTCGGCTTCCCGACGGCCCCCAAGATTCCGGCAATGCCGCCGCCGAGGCTTACAGAGACAATAGGCATCAGAGCAAAGAGTGGAATGAAGCCGATCACCCCCTTGCCGCTCGAATCAGGCTCGGACGCAGTAGCTCGCAGTGCCAGCCACATGCCCAGTATCATCAGACCGACAAGGGAACATCCGATAACGCCCAGGATGATCGACGCCTTGTTCACCTTCTGAACGACAGGCCCCTGAGGCACGGGCGCATAGCCCGGAGCGATCCCCTGGGGCACCGCCGAATACCCCCGCGGCGCGGGCTGCACGGGCTGCCCCGCGGGCGCATACGGCTGCGCTGCGGGCTGCCTACCCTGAGTCCCCCCACCCGGATAGGTGTTCGGAACGAGAGATTCTGGTGTTGTCACAGTTGCTCCTTCATGAGTTGATCATGGCGGCACTATCAGCGCGCACACTCATCCCTACGCCATTGCAAACATGCCATCGTTGGGCGTGCACCATCAATCATCATCGATGCGTGGGACGACCCACGCCTCAGCGACCTAGTGGACGTACACCGCCGCAGTCATGAGGGCAAGAAAAATGGCGTACGGGCTCGCGTTAAGAAGGATTCCGAGCCAGTTGAGCTTCCGAATCTTCGGCTTCCCCACGGCCCCCGCGATTCCGGCAATGCCACCGGCGAGGTTCACCGGGCCAATGATTACCAGGGCAAAGAGCGGCAAAAAGCCGACGATGTCAGCTCCGCTCGGATCAGCATTGGACGGGGTGGCTCGGATCGCCAGCCACGTACCCAATACCGTCAGACCGACGAGGACCCACCCGACAATACCCAGGATGATCGACAACCGATTCACCTTCTGAACCACGGGCCCTTGAGGCACTGGCGCATAGCCCGGAGCAATCCCCTGGGGCGCCGCCGAATACCCCTGCGGCGCGGGCTGCACGGGCTGCCCCGCGGGTGCTCCGGGAACTGCGGAAACTGCGGGCTGCCCCGCAGGCTGCTGAGGATAAGGCGTGCTCATCAGATTCCTCCACTATTGCACCGACATGCGGCAACGAGACTGTGAAGAACCCACACATCCCCCGTACCGAAAAGTCTTTCAAGAATTGAGATTAACGGTAAGGTCCTACCGGCGCAACGGACACTCACCCGAGGAGAGCGCGCAACACCTGCGCAACCCCGGCCTCGTTGTTGGAGGGCGCGACGAAGCGCGCGGCCTCGACGACGTCCGCAGACGCGTTGGCCATCGCGAACGACAGGTCCCCCTCGCTCATCATCGACAGGTCGTTTCCCGCGTCACCGAAGACCGCGGTCTGGGCGCGCTCGACGCCGAGGAAGCGCTGGAGGTCGCGCACGGCGCTGCCCTTGTCGACGCCGCGAATCTGCAGGTCAGCCCAATTCGCGCCGGAAATCGCGTACTGGTGGGTGTCGGCGAAGTTCGCCAGGGTGGCCTGCGCGAGCGGCTCAACCGGGCCGATGACGTAGACCGCGAGCTTGACGATCGCGTCGTCGATCTCGCCGGCCTCGATCGCGTCGATGATGGCGCTCTGATCCTCGACGCGCTTGGTGCGGTGGTAGTAGGGCATGACGCCGTCGACGAAACGGTCGTCGGTGCGCTCGACGTAGGCGAATTGCTTGCCGCACATGACCAGGCCTCCGTCGATCCCATCGGGCCCGGAGGTGGCGTCGCGCACGAGGCGGATGACCTCGCGCACGGTGGGAGTGTCGACGGGGTGGGAGGAGACCTCGACGCCGTCGCGCATGACGATGCCGCCGTTCTCGCCGATGACGGTCATGCCGGGGCGCCCGGGGAACATGTCGATGAGGGTCCACACCTGGCGGCCGGACGCGGGGGCGAAAGTGACGCCGCGCTCGTCCATCTGGTCGAGGAGCTCCTCCATCCCGGGCGGGAAGTTCTTGTCGTCATCCAGGAGGGTGCCGTCCATGTCGACGGCGGCCAGGCGCAGGTCGGCGCCCGCGTAACGCGCGGGGTCAGTGGGGGTCGTCATGGGTCCATTGTGCCCGACCGGGGACCCGGGTGCGCGCGACCTGCGACGAGGCCGGGGCAACCTCACGGCGCCGGGCGCGGACAGGGGAAAGGATGTCCTCGTCGAGGAGTCCCCGCGCTACCGGCGCCCCTCGCGCACGCCCGCGAGGATCCGACGACGCAGGGGAACGGTCGCCTCGGAGGCGCGATCACGTTCCGGGAAGCCACATTAGCCCCTTGCAAGAAAGGGCACGCATCCGGTGAGCATCTGATCACTCAGGAGACCACAGAAGAGCATGAGATCAAAACTAGGACCATAGATAGCCGATACTCCACACGCGAAATTACGCACAACAGAGCGAAAAGCGTGAAAGCCAGACGGGAAACGCATACACTTGCGGAAAGACATGACCTAGAGAGAGGGGGTCAGATGATGACGGATCAGAACAAGGTGTTCACGGTTGCAGAGCGAATCCTGGCCACCGATCCTTCTTGTGACACGATGAAGCTGCACAAGCTCCTGTACTACGTACAGGGGTGGTCGCAGGCTTGGACGGGTCTCCCCCTGTTCCAAGAGGCTCCTGAAGCATGGAAGTTCGGACCTGTCTACAAAAGCGTGTATGCAGCACAGAAAAGTGGTGCTCTGCACTCGAGCCCCACGAGCACAGCTTCTCTGACCAAGGCAGAGATCGCAGTGATCGATGCCGTCGTGAGCGCATACAAGACAAGCAGCTCGTGGAGTCTTGCAGAACGAACTCACCAAGAGGAGCCATGGATCGAGGCACGTGCAGGACTCCCAAGTAGCGCTCCTTCATCTGAGCAGATGTCCCTGCAGACGATGATGCGGTACTTCTCCACTGCCTCCGGACCCGAGCGTCCCCAGGCCCTGGATTGTGATTTTCAGCCGGTTTCTCGCAGTTTCATGGACAGTGAGAATCAACGCTGGGCTGGCCTGTTGGCCCGTCTTGGATCGTGACCACCGATCCTAGCGACAAGCTGTTCGAGTTTGCGGTCTGCTACGCGCGCACCGAGTGTTCCGGTTCTTTGATCTCGGAACACAAGCTTCGGAGCGCGTGTGGCAGACCCTTTCAAACCTTCGATGGGTCCTTGCTGCATCCAACCGTCGTCAGTCAGGCTGCTGCTCTCTTAGAGGGAATCGTCTTAGCTCACGCGTTTGACGACGGGAACAAAAGAACCGGCTGGATGACCCTCATTTACTTCCTTGCTTGCCATCGACAAACCCTCCGGGGCATATCCGATGCAGAGGGCGAAGAAGTGGTGGTTTCCGTCGTCACTCACAATCTTCCCCTCGCGGACTTCGCAGGCTGGATCGCCCAGCACCTCGTACCGCTCACCGAGTAGCCACAAGCAGTTCAAAACCGTCAATACTGACACGCGCAATCGTCCCGCAGCAAGCATCGGCTACTCGACACCAGCTCCATAAGTTGCCCCGGCCTCGTCGATAGGGGGCCGAGGCCGGGGCAACCTCGCGGCGCCTCGTGCAGACAGATCATCGCCTCGTCAAAGGTCTCCCACGCTCTACTCGCGTCCCTCGCGCACGCCCGCGAGGATCCGACGACGCAGGGGAACGGTCGCCTCGGAGGCGGCGACGATGAGGACCACGCCCACGATCGCGGTGGCGAGCGCGACGAGGAACCCCTTGACGGCGCCCGCCGCGAGCATCGGCGACAGGAACACCATGCCGAGCAGCATCGAGCCGACGATCATGACGAACGCGGGGATCGCGACCTCGAGGCGGCGGCTGCGGTCCATGAAGCCGCGCGGGGACCCCATGTAAGACAGGGCGCGCACCTGGTCGGCGGAGTCGAGGACGCGGATCGACTGGTTGACCGCGGTCGACACGGCGCCCAGTGCGAGGGTGATCGCGAAGGTTAGCAGCATGCCCCGGTTGATGTCGCCGATGACGATGCGCCCGACCTCGTCCGTAGAATCCCCGCTCATCGAGATCGCGGAGGCGGCCGGGTACATGATGCCCACGAGGAACCCGACGAGGGCCACCGCCCCGAAGGAACGCCACACGGCGCGCGGATCGTCGGCCATGCGACGCCCAGCCACCATCATCTGGGGGCTGCGCGAGGCCCGCGCCATGATGCGGCCCATCAGGCTGATCAACCACACACCCACCAGGTTGACGATCAGGAAAATCGCGCCCATGAAGCCCATGAACACAGCCATGCCGATCGCGGTGCCCAGATTCATCGCGAGGGTGCCGACGGTCAGCCACACGACGAGGAGGACCAGGCCGATAACGGGGCCGACCGCGCTCACGCGGCCCGCCTGGCTGCGGCGCGCGACGCCCAGGGGCGTGATCGCGACCTTGCGCATGGCCAGCCACGAGGACAGGGCAGCCAGGAGGATCATGGCGAGCCCCTCGACGAGGAGGGCCACAACCCCCACCCACATCTCGCCGACCCCCATAGGGCGACCCTGGAAGGACAGGGCACCCCACGCGGGCAGCGTGACCGCGTACAGGACCGAGCCGACAAGAACGCCGACCACCGCGAACACGCAGGTTTCGAGGATGCAGGCGAGCTTCGTCTTGCCCGGCGCGAGGCCGACGAGGCGCAGGACCGCGAGGTCGCGCTCGCGCCGGCTCATGCCCAGGCGTGCGGCCGCCGCACCCATCGAGATGATAGGGACGATCAGCAGGGTCGCCGCGAAGTACGCGAGCATCACGTAGAAGGACGCCATCCCGTCGAGGCTCGAGGGGTCATCGCTCGTGGCCGACGTCGCGGCAACGGCCGCCCGCGACCCGAAGGCCATGACGCCGCCGGTGACCGCGAGCAGGAACGCGTGCGGGAGAGCAAAAGCGGCGACCGTCAGGACGGATGTCGCCCGGTCGCGCGACCGCAGGAGCGCCCCGGCGGCTGTACGCACGGCGCTCATCGGGCCACCCCCTGGCCTGCCGCGCCACTGCCTCGTCCCTCGAGGGAGATGCGACCGTCGCGCACGTGGATCGTGTGCGGCAGGCGTGCGGCCACCGCGGGGTCGTGGGTGACGAGGACCAGGGAGGCGCCCGTGGAGGCGCAGGCGCTGGTCAGGAGGGACATGACCTCGCCGCCGGTCGCCTGATCGAGGGCACCCGTCGGCTCGTCCGCGAAAATCACCGAGGGGTTGGTGGCGAGCGCTCGGCCGATCGCGACGCGCTGCGCCTGGCCGCCCGACAGCTGGCCGGGGCGGTAAGGGCCGGCGCCGTCGAGGCCGAGGTTCGCGAGGATCTCGCGGGCGCGGGCGAGCGCCTGAGTCTTTGGCGTGCCAGCGAGCATGAGGGGCATCGCGATGTTCTCTTCCGTGGGCAGCTCGGGCAGGAGCTGGCCGTCCTGGAACACGAAGCCGAAGCGGCCCAGGCGCAGGTCGGACAGGACGCGCTCCGACATGGTCGTCATCTCTTCGCCGTCGAGCGTGATCGACCCGGAGCTGGGGCGCAGCACGCCCGCGAGGCAGTGCAGGAGCGTCGTCTTGCCGGAGCCCGAGGGGCCCATGATCGCCACCTGCGTGCCCTGCGGGAGCGTGAGGTCGACGCCCGCCAGGGCGTGGACGGGCGTGTTCCCACGCATGTATGTCTTCGTCAGTGCTCGGGTCACCAGGCCCGTCGTGTCGTGTGTCATGTGTGAACGATAGGCCCGCAGCCCTGCGCGATTCTATGAGGGGCTGCCCTGGTCGCCCCCTGAGCATCCCCCGAGATCGACGCCGCAGTTGCTACGTTTGACGCATGACCCCCGCCCTGGAACCCCTCGCCGCCCAGCTGCTGCTACGCGCCTACGCGCGGGCCACGAACATGCTCATCGCGGGGCGTTCCTTCGCGACGGACGACCCGACGCTGACTTCCCTGCTGCGCGCGTTCGGCGCCCACGTGGGCCCGCTGTCGGACGCCGAGGCCACCCCGGCCTCGCCCCCGGTGGTCTTCGCGCTCGAGGAGGACGCCACCCCCACGCCCGGGGCGATCACGGTCCTGGCGCCCGGCGGCGTCTTCCGCGCCGTCGTCGCCCCCGACGGGCGCACCATCACGGGCCCCGGCGACGAGGGGCGCATCGAGTGGGCGCGCGCGCACATGCCGGTCACCGAGGCGGCGGCACGCGCCCTGGCTCCCCTGGTGGCGGGCCGAAGCGTGGGGCTTTCCCTCGTCCTGGAGCCGAAGACCGCGGCGCTGGCCCTCATGCTCTCCGAGGCCGGGGCGCGCGTGAGCGTCTTCGGCTGGGCGTCCGAAACCCGCGAGGACGTCGCGGCCCGGCTACGAGACGCCGGCATCCCCGTCTTCGCGGACTCGCGCGCCTCCCGCGAGCGCGAGTGGGAGCTCGCGCTCGAGTTTTTGGCCCAGCGCAGCGAATTTCTCCTGGATGACGGCTCCCACCTGATCCGCCTGGCGCACGATACGGAACGCTGCCCGGGGGTCCTGGACGCGCTGGTCGGCGCGGCGGAGGAGACCACGTCGGGGCTGCGCCCCCTGCGTTCTTTCGACCTGCGCATCCCGGTCCTGGCCTCGAACGACGCGCGCTCGAAGACCCTCTTCGACAACGCCTACGGGACGGGCCAGTCGTGCTGGACGACGATCCTCGACCTCATCGACCCGCGCGGCGTCGGCGCGCCCGTGGCGGGGATGAGCGTCGTCGTCATCGGCTACGG